>NZ_JAQMTI010000080.1:0-21191 GCF_028329225.1 Sphaerospermopsis kisseleviana CS-549
ATGCTTGGGTTCGTGTTTCCTTGGTTGGTATTGAATTACTAGCAGTAGAAGCTAGAATCGTAATCGCATCTGTAGAAACCTACCTGAAATATGCAGAAGCTGTAGGTTTGACTCAGTCTGCTGCGGTACCTGCTTAATTTTTAAGTAGATGTCCGAGATTAAGAATTTAATTAGGATTAAATTCTAGTACCATCACTGCTTTTTTAATGACTTTGATATGCGGAAATATAGTTTTCATGAAAGCATATCTATTAAAAAAGCAGAAACACCTGCAACTACATTCACTGAGTAAAAAACTCCGGTGAATGTAGTTGATACCAGCTTCTAATTTCTAGGAGAACTTCATGGCGGCTTTAATGGAAAGAATCCGGCAGGAGAATAACTCAATATTTGAGGAAGTAAATTTATTCCTGTCTGAGACAAAAAGCAAGCGGTTTACTCAAGCAAAAAAACAAGCGGAAGAACTGCGTCAATTCCAGCAGCAACTCAAGCAAACAACTGATGAGTTTTTGACAAATGCTGCTAAAGAACGCATTGCTCAAACTAACCAGCAAGCAAAAGAGTTGGACGAGTTCTATCAGCAACTCAAGCAAACAACCGATGAATTTTTGGCAAATGCTGCCAAAAAACGCATTGCTCAAACTAACCAGCAAGCAAAAGAGTTGGACGAGTTCTATCAGCAACTCAAGCAAGCAACCGATGAGTTTTTAGCAAATGCTGCTAAAGAGCGTATCGCTAAAGCTGAGGCACAAGCGAAAGAGTTGAGTGAGTTCCATCAGCAACTTGAGCAAACAACCGATGAATTTTTAGCAAATACGGCTAAAGAACGTACTGCTAAAGCTGAGGCACAAGCGAAAGAGTTGAGTGAGTTCCATCAGCAACTTGAGCAAACAACCGATGAATTTTTAGCAAATACGGCTAAAGAACGTATTGCTAAAGCTAATGAACAAAAGCAGAATCTGCGTCAATTCCGTCAGGATTTATTTGCGAGTGTTATTGGCAATTACCGTCGCAATTAATACTCACAATCCTGCTGACTGTTAGATAATTGGGCTATATAGTAATTCCCCCTAATCCAATAGTTGTAAAACTGTGAAGATCAGGGGGTGAATAATAAAAATCAACAATGAGTTTTGGCGTTCAACAATGATAGTCTCAGTTTATACCTGGTTCAAGCTAGAAACAACAGCTATTTGAAAAATAACTTGACTACAGTTATATAACTAAGCTCTCTGCTGGAAACTATATAGATTAAGTATAGCACATTCCAATTAGAAAAGATAGCAATCTTTTTCCCTTTTTTCCAAGTTATTTTCCAACTATCGTGAATTTATGACTATCATGAATATGAATCAGAAAAGAGCAGTTCTTCGTGTTCGCCCAGGGCAGTTTGTGGTGACACCTGCTATTGAAAAAGTAGCATCTCGGGCTTTACTTTATCTCAAGTCAGGGTTTCCCATTCACTTACGGGGTCCTGCTGGAACAGGTAAAACTACCTTAGCTCTGCATTTGGCTCATTGTTTAGACAGGCCAGTAATGTTATTGTTTGGAGATGACGAATTTAAGAGTTCAGATCTGATTGGTAGTGAATCGGGATACACTCACAAAAAGTTACTCGATAATTATATTCACAGTGTTGTAAAAATTGAAGACGAATTCAGACAGAATTGGGTAGATTCTCGACTAACTTTAGCTTGTCGGGAAGGATTTACGTTGGTATATGATGAATTTAATCGTTCACGTCCTGAAGTTAATAACGTATTGCTTTCAGCCTTAGAAGAAAAAATTCTCAGTCTTCCCCCTAGCAGTAATCAACCAGAGTATTTAAATGTTAATCCCCAGTTTCGGGTAATTTTTACCTCTAATCCAGAAGAGTATTGCGGCGTTCACTCTACACAAGATGCTTTAATGGATAGATTGGTAACTATTAATATGCCAGAACCAGACGAGTTAACTCAAACTGAGATATTAATTCAAAAAACAAATCTAGATAGAGAATCTGCTTATTTTATCGTGCATTTAGTTAAATCATTTCGTCAGGCTACAGGGGCTGAAAAAACTTCTGGCTTGCGGTCTTGTTTAATGATTGGTAAAGTTTGTGCAGATAACGGTATTGTAGCAACACCAGAAAATGCGGACTTTCGGGATATTGCTATGGATATTTTATTCAACCGCACAAATTTATCTATCAGCGAGTGTACATCTATTTTGGCGGATTTGCTGAATCAAGCTTCTACAAGCGTAGCCCAGGCTTTAGAGATGATGAATGTTGATGAGGAGTTTCATAACGGTTATTCTCTAAAGGAAGTTTCCCAGCCTCAGACTGATTTAGAAACTTTAGAAAATATAGTTCCTTTTGAGAAGGAAGTTTATTATTACCTAACTGAGCATAAAAGTGAAGGAATAAATGGACTGCAAAAAGCTTTGAATCTAGACAAGAATGTAATATTCAATGCTCTTCATTCTTTAAAGCAAAAGTCTTTGGTTAACAAAGTTAATGGTCTTTATACTATTCAAGAGTTGAATCACTCGTGACTTCTACCCCAATATTGCCAACACGTCAAACAAACCCAAGTCGAACTATTACCACATCTACCCAAGGTTCGACTTTGGCGGACATTCTCGAAAGAGTTTTAGATAAAGGTATTGTCATTGCAGGTGATATATCTGTATCTATTGCTTCTACCGAACTTCTACATATTCGTATTCGCTTGTTAATTTCCTCCGTTGATAAAGCTAAAGAGATGGGTATCAATTGGTGGGAAAATGACCCTTATCTCAGCAGTAAGGCGCAAAGTCTGGTTGAAGAAAACCAACTACTCCAACAGCGCCTAGAAAGCTTAGAAGCGCAAATGAACGTAATGAAATCAGCAATAGAAGAAGGGCAACTAACCTTAGCTAATACGGAAGCTAGTTTTGAGGAAGAGAACCAAGAAGTGATCCCATTATCCATAGATAGCAACATACAAGAAGAAGAGGAATCTGTCATAGAAGAGGAGCAATTTACTTTAGCTAATACGGAAAATATTTCTGGGGAAATAGACCAAGAAAGTATACCATTGTTATCCATAGATCCCCCCGTTGATGTCTAATTGCAATTTAGGAGTTATCCAAATTTAGATTAATCAAAACTGGAACTCCTGAAATTTTAATCATTGTGAAAAAAAACTTAGTGGAAAAAACTTAAAGTTTTAGATGACATCATGGACATGGTTGACACTCCAATTAATAATTCTCAAGATTTACTAACTACTGGTTCTAAATCCAAGAATGAAGCGGGTTTAGCTCCTTTATTGTTGACGTTACTAGAATTGGTGCGTCAACTGATGGAAGCTCAAGTAATTCGGCGGATGGAACGAGAATGCTTGAGCGAATTAGAGTTGGAGCGAGCAGCAGAAAGTTTACAAAAGTTGGAAGAGCAAATTTTACATTTGTGTGAAATATTTGAAATTAATCCAGAGGAGTTAAATGTAAATTTAGGAGATTTTGGTACTCTTTTGCCTCATCCAGGCTCTTATTATCCAGGAGAACCTAGCAACAATCCTTCTATATTGGAATTACTGGATCGCCTGTTAAATACGGGAATTGTTGTAGAGGGTGAAGTAGATATAGGTATAGCTCAGTTGGATCTGATTCATGCTAAATTGCAGTTAGTTCTGACCTCTAAACCAATTGGATCAATTAAATCAGAAGCGACATATCCTTCGTAAAATAAAGTTTAAGTTTAAATACATTTTAATTAATTTGCAGATTATGAATTTTGGTCTTTATTTGTACGGTATTTTCCCTGAATCAATTTCTAATTCTCTCGAACTTAAAGGATTGGATGGACAAACTGTTCAGAGTCAAGTAGTTGATGGATTTACTTTTTTATATTCAGAAGCTTGTCAAGAAAAATATTTAGCTTCTCGCCGAAATTTATTGGCTCATGAAAGAGTGTTAGAAGAAGCAATGAAGGCGGGATTTCATACGCTTCTACCTTTGCGCTTTGGATTAGTTGTTAAAGATTGGGAAGAAATTAATAGACAACTGATCCAACTATATAAGCAGCAGTTAGAAGAATTATTTAGCAAGTTAGCAGGACAAAGAGAAGTAAGTATTAAGATCCTTTGGAATACTAAGTCTGAAGTCCAAGCAATGATGGAATCTAATCCAGATTTAAAACAGCAGCGGGACAAGATGGAGGGTAAAAACTTAAGCATGGAAGAGATTATTGGTATTGGGCAGTTAATTGAAAGTAATTTGCAGGCTCGTAAAGAAGCTGTAATTCAAGCTTTCTTGGAGGAATTAAATCCTTTAGCAACAGAGGTGATTGAAAGTGAACCGATGAATGAAGAAATGATATACAATGCCGCATTTCTCATTCCTTGGGAAAGCGAATCTGTATTTAGCGAGCGCGTGGAAACTATTGATCAGAAATTTGGCGATCGCCTACGTATTCGTTACAATAATTTTACTGCGCCCTATACATTCGCGCAGCTTGTTTCTGAGTAGTATACCTAATTTCTTGCAGCCCCAAGCTGTGATGTTAAAAAGTTGGTTTTTGCTGAAGATAACTTAAAAACTCAATAGGATTTATCAATATGTTAATGAAAATTTTACTAGCTCCCATAACTGGACCAATTGGTGGAGTTGTCTGGATTGCAGAGAAAATCCAAGAGCGTACAAATACAGAGTTTGATGCTCAAGAAAATTTGCATAAACGATTATTAAGTTTACAGCTTGCCTTCGATCTCGGTGAACTTGGTGAAGAAGAATTTGAGGCTCAAGAAGAGGAAATTCTTTTAAAAATTCAAGCATTGGAAGAGGAAGCCAACAGAGATGCTGAAGCTGAAGAATTACAGCTTGTCTAAATTATCAGTACAATCCTGGCGGTGTCTAGATTGCATAGATTATTGTTTACCTGCTATAATCTCTGAAATCTTGAAACCATTTACTGGTAATGACAACGTCTGCACACAAAGTAGTGCTTCCTAGCAAAAACTTATCTGGTAATTATCTTGAGGATAAGAGTAGAAAACCCGCTCATGCGGGTTAAAGTTTAAACAAAAATTAATATTCAATCTCAAAAGTGTGGTAATTATGCGGTTCACTAGTTTCCTTTTTCTGAGATATATTTTGAACAGTTGCTGAGTGAGGTTGACGTAATCTATGAATGGTTTTTTCCGTTTCTTCGATCTGATGATTTAGAACGTCTAACCTTTGTTGGAGTACAAACATTCTTTCTTTAATTCCATATAACTCTCGTTGGATACGTTGCTTTTCAGTCACCATTTTATAAAGCTCTAATTGACTTGAAGCATCTGATTTATTTCTAGGCATCGTACTAACTTTAGCCCTAATCAAACCGCGGTTGCGAATATTTTTCATGAAAAGTACCTAAATATTTTCAACATTATAACTAGTTTTATTCAATTGTAAACGCCTAAATACTCAAATAATAGATTTTTTTTATAAATTCAGAAAATATCAAGTTGTAGTTTTAATGATTATAAAAAATTTGTCAGTCATTGGTTGTATGTCTCTATGGAAAAAAGATGGAATTAGAAAACTTCTACACTTATGCTTTTTTAGAAACTCCTAGCTTTCCCCTAACCTTGCCCCAAGGAATTGCTAGTCAAGTAGTTTTGATTAATGGTACTCAACTTTCTGCTATTGTCGAGCCTGGAATATCTTTAGAATCGTGCCAAAAAAATGATGCTGAAATTATCCAGATGGCTTTATGTCATGATCGAGTTATTTGTGAAATTTTTGAGCAAATTACAATTTTACCATTAAGATTTGGCACTTGTTTTAAGTCTCAAACAAAACTACTTAACTATCTAGAATTGCATAGTCAAGAATATCGCAAACAGCTAGAAAAAATCAAAGGTAAAGTCGAATTTTGTTTAAAACTAATTCCTCATTCCTTACCTGAAACAGAAACATTTACGGAAAAGGGGAGGAATTACTTTTTAGCTAAAAAGCAACAATATCAAAATAGACAAAACTTTACTATTGCTCAAGATACAGAAAAACAAAACTTAATTGATGTCATCAGAAATGTACATCAATTGCCAATAGTTATTCAAGACAAGCAAGAAGAAGTAAGAATTTATATTCTGGTTGGCTCTCAAGATAAAATTTTAATTTTAGAACAATTTTTAAGTTGGCAAAAAGCTTGCCCACGCTGGGATTTATCATTGGGAGATGTTCTTCCACCTTACCATTTTATTTAATGCTTATTAACTATTATTTGATTGATTTTGAAAATTATGAACCAGTACGATTCACTGAATTTACTTCTGTTTAGCGGCAAAGGCGGAGTCGGTAAAACCACCATGTCTTGCTGTTTTGCTCGTTATTGGGCGACAAAGTTCCCGGAAGAAAAAATCTTATTATTGTCCACAGATCCGGCACATTCTTTAGGAGATGTATTACTTTCAAAAGTGACAGATGATGCTGCACCAATAGCAGATTTACCCAATTTGAGTATTCAGGCTTTAGATGCTCAAAAACTGCTATTAGAATTTAGGGCAAAATATAGTCAATTTTTAGAACTATTAGTGGAAAGAGGAAGTTTAGCTGATGGAGAAGATTTAGCCCCAGTTTGGGATTTAAACTGGCCTGGCTTAAACGAACTGATGGGATTACTAGAAATACAAAGGTTACTATCAGACAAAAGCGTTGATCGCATAGTAGTTGATATGGCACCTTCTGGACATACCTTGAATTTATTGCGCTTAAAGGATTTTCTAGATGTAATTTTAAATTCATTAGAATTATTCCAAAAGAAGCATCAAGTGATCACAGAAACTTTCACAGGTAGTTATACCCGTGATGAAGTTGACAACTTTTTAGCTGATCTCAAATTTCAATTATCAGAAGGTAGAAGACTACTACAAGATAATCACTTTACAGGTTGTTTAGTAATTGCCATTGCTGAACCGATGTGTTTGGCAGAAACAGAGAGATTTTTAGAACAGTTAAAAACCTTAGATGTTCCCTACTCAGGAATATTAATCAATCGCATTTTGACAGATGCCAATATAGATCCAGATCGTTATGCAGAGCAGGAAAAATACCTACAAAAGTTCTTAAATATTTCCCAAAATCAACCAGTTTTTATTGTCCCACAACAGCCATCAGCCCCATTAGGTAATTTAGAATTAGATCATCTAGCCGCACAAATTCAAAAAATTGAGCAAGTTGAACTGGTATCTGCTCCAGTCATTACATGGCCAGTGAGAATACCACCCAGCTTTAGTGATTTTTTAGCAGCAGGATGTCAACTAATTATTGTCGGCGGCAAAGGCGGAGTCGGCAAAACTACAGTATCAGCAGCAATGGGTTGGGCTTTTGCCAATCATTATCCTGAGCAAAAAATTCGTGTTATTTCCATAGATCCTGCTCATTCTTTGGGAGATGCCTTTGGAGAAAAATTAGGGCATCAGGCCAAATTATTAGCTCCTAATTTAAGCGGACAAGAAATTGATGCTGACAAAATATTAGATCAGTTTCGTACTGATTATCTTTGGGAATTGGCGGATATGATTAGTGGTGAAGGAACAGCAACAGACACAAATGTCAATATGGCTTATCTGCCAGAGGCTTGGAGACAGATCATGTCTCAAGCTTTACCAGGAATTGATGAAATGCTATCCCTAATTACCATTATAAATTTATTAGAAAGTAACCAGCAAGATTTGATTATTTTAGATACTGCTCCTACAGGTCATCTGCTACAATTCTTAGCAATGCCCTCAGCTTTAGGAGATTGGTTATCTTGGATATTTAAGCTATGGATGAAATATCAAGACGTTTTGGGTCGAGTTGATTTCATTGGACGGCTACGTAATCTGCGCCAACAAGTTATCCAAGCTCAAAAGAAATTGAAAGACCCCAAACACACCCAATTTATAGGTGTAATTCAGGCAGAGGAAGCAATTATAGCTGAACATATCCGCTTAACAGAATCTCTGAAAAAAATGGGAATTCAACAACGCTATGTGGTGCAAAATCGCTACACTCAAAATTCAGAAATCAATCAGGGCTTATTTTCAGAACAAACGATTATTCGCTTGCCTCAATTACCCAGGTCGGTAGAACCAATAGACCGAATTAAAGGCGCGGCTGATCTTTTATTTGCATTTGAGGAACTAACCTCCAATTAAAGAACAATTTAGCCGCAACAATATTTTTGTAAGTTCATTTTAGAAAGGGATGTCATGAGTGATTTATTTAAAGGATTTGAGCAGTTCATAGAATTGGTCGAGACGTTACAAGAAAAAATTGACAGTGGAGAAGTGAAAACTGATGTGCAGTTTAACACAAGATCCGTCAGTAGTATTCCCAGAACAGGCAATATTCCCCGTGGGAGTAGTAGCAATATAGGGACTAGTCGGATCCGCACTCCTTCCTCTCCTTCTGCTTCCCCTTCTCCTTCCTCTCCAGCCGCTAATGCAGGTTCATCAGAGCCGATCATACCACCGGATTCTAATTCGGGTATGACCCTCAAAGATATCGGCGGACTGAGTGAAGTTCTCAAAGAACTCAAAGAACTAATTGCTGTTCCCTTAAAACGCCCTGATTTGCTGGTTAAATTGGGACTAGAACCCACACATGGCGTACTGTTGGTAGGACCTCCGGGTACTGGTAAAACTCTGACAGCCAGGGCCTTGGCTGAGGAATTAGGGGTTAACTATATTGCCCTAGTCGGACCAGAAGTAATCAGCAAATATTACGGAGAAGCAGAACAAAGACTGCGAGGTATCTTTGAAAAAGCAGCCAAAAATGCTCCCTGTATTATTTTTATTGATGAAATTGATAGCCTCGCCCCAGATCGCAGTGCAGTGGAAGGGGAAGTAGAAAAACGTTTAGTTGCTCAGTTATTAAGCTTGATGGATGGTTTTACCCAAACTCAAGGGGTAATTGTTCTAGCAGCTACTAACCGCCCGGACCATCTTGATCCAGCCCTACGTCGTCCAGGAAGATTTGACCGGGAAATTCAGTTTCGCATTCCAGACAACAACGGACGCAAAGAAATATTACAAGTTCTGACTCGTAATATGCCTGTGGATGATACGGTCAATTTGGAATTTATCAGCGATCGCACTGTGGGATTTGTAGGTGCTGACTTAAAAGCCGTATGTCAAAAAGCAGCTTACATCGCCTTACGCCGTCAAGTTCCTTCGATTGATGTGCAAGCTCCTGACACTATGACGGTGAATCAATCGGATTTTATACAAGCACTCAAAGAAATCAAACCAGCAGTGCTTCGTAGCATGGAAGTTGAAGTCCCCCATGTGGAATGGGAAGATATTGGTGGTTTGGAGACAATTAAGCGAACCCTACAGGAATCCGTCGAAGGAGCTTTACTGTATCCAGAACTTTACCGCCAAACCAAGGCCGTAGCACCCAGGGGCATCTTGCTTTGGGGTCCTCCGGGAACTGGTAAAACTTTATTAGCTAAGGCCGTAGCTTCCCAAGCCAGAGCTAATTTTATTGGTGTCAATGGTCCAGAGTTACTTACTCGTTGGGTGGGAGCTAGTGAACAAGCTGTGCGAGAATTATTTGCTAAAGCCAGGCAAGCTGATCCCTGTGTCATATTTATTGATGAAATTGATACCTTAGCTCCAGCACGGGGAACTTACACTGGTGATTCGGGAGTTAGTAACCGCGTAGTCGGACAATTACTCACTGAATTGGATGGTTTAGAGACGGGAACTAATATTTTAGTGATTGGGGCTACTAATCGTCCTGATGCCCTTGACCCTGCTTTATTACGGGCAGGAAGATTAGACTTGCAATTCAAGGTCGATTTACCTGATTTAGCCAGCCGTCTAGAAATTTTGCGAGTCTACACTGAGGGCAGACCTTTGTTAGATGTGGATTTGGCATATTGGGCTGAGTCCACCGAAGGCTGGAACGGAGCAGATTTAGTTTTGCTGTGTAATCAGGCTGCTGTGAAAGCAATTCGCCGTTTTCGAGACCAAGGGGAAACAGACCCGGCTGCTATTAGGATTACTCTTGATGATTTCCAGTATTCTTATCAAATTCTAATGGAGCAGCGAACCGTTAGCTAGAGGCAAATCGGGGCAACCACGGGGGATTGCCCCTACTTTTTTTGTTAACCTCCGGGAGTCAGAAGTAAGGTGTGTTTATGTTCCTGGACGTGAGCGAATATGATCAGGTATATGGTAGCGATCGCCTAATATCTCCAACAATGGACCATTAACATCAAATTTCACCTTACTGACTGAGGCTACTAAAATATTGACTCGATAGCGATAACATCCCAAATCAATTCCTAGTAAGCTACAAAGTATAATCCGAATTGTGGCTTTATGGGAAACTACTAAAACATTACCTTCTGGGTGTTTCTCTATAATTTCAGTAATCACAGGTATTGCCCGGTTAGCAATTTCTACGGCTGTTTCTCCTCCTAGAGGTGCATTCCAAGCAGGTTCTGACAACCATTTGATATAGTTTTCTGTGTAGTTCTCTTGTACAAAGGATTTACTTTTGGTTTCCCACACACCATAACTACCTTCTCTGAGTCCTTCTCTCACCTGCATATCTATTCCCAGAGCATCACAAAATGGTTTGGCAGTGGCAATGGTGCGTTTCATGGGACTAACATAAACTCCTTTCCATTGCAATTGTTTATAAACATCGGCAAAACTTTCTGCCATCTGTATTCCTGCGGTTGTCAATTCTGCATCGGTTTCACCACAGAAATTGCCATTTTGACTAAATGTTGTTTCCCCATGTCGCAGTAAATATAAATTGAGTGCCATAGGTTTGATTGCGATTGGTAATCAGGTTTATAGTGAGCGAAGTCGAACTGAATTTGTGCAAAAATAAATTACCATCAATCTTGCAATTGAATATGTGACACCAGCACAAAGTGATTAGTTAAAATGTTTTATCGAGCAAAATGTTTTATCTAGCCTTTCTACCTTAGTCAAAAAGTCATTAATTTAACCAGTATTTAGGGTTTGCTGAAAAAGTCCCTTCGTTGAGGCAGGGAATAGGGAATAGGGAATAGGGAATAGTTTTAGCTATCTGTTATCCCCAGATTTTCTAATTTATCAGACCCAAAATGCACAGTTTTTAAGGTATACCCTGTAAAAGCTGGCACTTTTTTAACTTCCAGCAGGCTAAAACCCTTTACCTGTAAAGTTTTCATATTTATTCAGCAAGCCCTAGTTAGACGTTTAGTTAGGCGATCGCTTTTTGATAAACTTCCTCTAAACAAGCAATTAATTCATCAACTTGAGCAGAGGTAAATAGTCCATCTGGTCCTTGGGGTGTAATATCAGTAAATGGTGATTCATAGAGTAATGCTGCATCCATGACACCATGTTCTGTGAGGTAGTTGATAATCATATCTATAAATTCTATTTGATTAGCATTAAGGTTTTTATCAGCTATAAAACTAGCTAATTCTTGTTTAGCAACTTCCCTATCTAGTCCGACTAAGGAACGCACAAATAAGCCTAGTCCTTGAGATTCTTCTTTAGCGCGGTTAATATCTTCCGTTTCTCCGATACCGCTTTCTGCTAATATTCTTTCTAACTCGGATAAGTCTGATGCGGTTAATTGTTTATTGGTTCTGAGTTTGAAAATAACTATATTATCTTGATGCCCTCTTAAAAAGGCTCTGGCTTTAGATCGGAACTTATAGAATTGATCTGTTGAGGTAAAATGAGGTAATTCTACTATAATTTCCTCACCCATTTCATCCTCAAAATTAGTATAAATGGGTTCGCGTTGTTTCTTATCAATTAAATTTACTAAACCCCGTAGACGTTTGCGGAGTGTTTCTAACATGGGTAAGGTGACATCTTGCCACCATTCGTCGCTTTGAATATCTTGAATTAATGGTAATTGTGCTTGAATTAAAGGAATATCTGGTTTTTCTTCTAGTAACCCAGCAATTGATTTAACTTGTGTTTGTAATTGTTTTAAATTAGGTTGAGATTTGACTATGGCTAGTTGTAATTTTAAGATTAATATATCAAAGCGTTTGGTTTCTTCTGCTTCTGTGGGTATTTGGGAAGGTAAACCGGCAATTTCTTGATTTAAGGTAATAATATCTTCTTGGGCTAATGATTTCCATGATTCATAATTACCATATTTTTCTACAAATTGGCGTTTTGTGCGAACTATAAAATTTTCTGTGTTCATGGCTGCCACTTCTGTATATAATAAATTAGCTATTTGATGCCGCAGTTCTGTATTTGTTTTTGGTTCTTTTGCAGATGTTTGATTTTCGTAAATTGCGGAATTATTAATAGAATTATCAACAATTGATTTATCTAATTCTGCTATTAATTCCAGGCGTTTAGTAAATAACTGCTTACTTAAAGATTTACCTATGGGTGCATCTGTGGTTTCTGGGTTGTGTTGGAAAAATTCTAAATTTTGGCAGTAGTCAAATACATAGAAAAATTGTTTATCTTGTCCTATACCAAATAAGTCAGCACAGCGACGAGTTCCCCTTCCTAACATTTGCCAGAATTTGGTTTTAGAACGCACCAATTTAAACATGACTAAATTTACTACTTCTGGTACATCTATTCCCGTATCTAACATATCTACAGAAATGGCGATATGGGGCATTTTATCTTTTTTAGAAAAGTCGTCTATAATACTTTGAGCGTATTTAGTATTAAAGGTAATGACGCGAGCAAATTCACCTTTAAATTGGGGATAGTTAATATTAAATCTGTCAGCGATAAAGTTAGCGTGAGCTTGATTTTTAGCAAAGATAATTGTTTTACCTAAGATATCACCGCCGGCAACTTTTAAACCTCTGGTCATTAGATGTTCTAAAACTTTATCTACTGTATCTTGATTAAATAACCATTGATTGACTGCTGCTGCTTCTATGCGGTCGGGGATGTTACCTTCATCATCCCATTCTATAGCATCCCATTCTTCTCTTTCTGTTTCTGATAATTGACTATAATTAATTCCTTGACGTTGGAATTTCAGGGGAATTGAGACGGCTTGAGGTGGGACTAAAAAGCCATCTTTTACCGCATCTTCTAAGCCATAGGCATCTGTAGGTACACCACTTTCTAAATCAAATAATCCGTAGGTATTGCGGTCTATTTCATCTTTGGGGGTGGCGGTTAATCCTAATAGTAAAGCATCAAAATTATTGAAGATGTGGCGATATTTTTGGAAGACGGAACGATGGGCTTCATCAACAATAATTATATCAAAATGGGCAACACTAAACCGTTTTTCTGATTCTTTGGTATCATCAATTAATCCCATCATGGTCTGATAGGTACAAGCGAATACTCTCCCTTCTCCATCTTTTTCTGTGACTAGGTTAACTGGAGATGCTTCTGGTAGGTGTTTTTTTAATACTTTGATGGTTTGGTCTACCAAGGCCACACGGTCGGCTAAAAATAGGGCGCGTTTGACCCAGTTACAACGCATCAGCATTTCTACTAGGGCGATCGCTGTTCTGGTTTTTCCTGCACCTGTAGCCATGACTAACAGGGTTTTGCGTTCTTTGTCGGTTTCTATAGCTTCTGTAACGCGGCGAATAGCACGGGTTTGGTAATAGCGTTCTGCTATACTGGGTTTAATATCTGCTTGGGCTAAGGATCTGCGGATGCTGCGGCGTTGGATAAGTAATTCTAATTCGGCTTGTTTGTAGAACCCTTGGACTTGTCGCGGTGGGTAGTTGGTGTCATCCCATAACCAATGTTCATAACCGTTGGTGTAGAAAATCAGGGGACGTTGGTTAAATTGTTTTTCTAAACAGTCTGCATAGAGTTTAGCCTGTTGTTGACCGTTGCGGGGGTCTTTGCGGGTACGTTTGGCTTCGACTACTGCTAGGGGTTTTCCATCATCTCCCCATAATACATAATCTACAGAGCCATTACCGGAGTTGTTGGGCATTCCTGTTACTGGATATTCACAGGAAACGTTCCCTTCGACACTTCGGCTTCGCACTTCGGCACTTCGGCTTCGCACTTCGGCTTCGCTCAGGGAACGACCTTCGACACTTCGGCTTCGCACTTCGGCTTCGCTCAGTACAAGCTCAGTACAAGCTTCGCTCAGGGAACGGGAACTGTTGCGCTGGTTGAGCGAAGTCGAAACCAGCTTCCATCCTGCTTCTTTTAATAATAAATCTATGATGGACTTGCGGGTTTCTTGTTCTGAATAGTCGTGTGTATCTGGTTGGCTAATATTTACTTTTTTGACTGCTGCTAGTTCGGCTCTGAGTTGTTTTATGGTTTCATCTAGGGCGTTTTTATCTGTTAGTAATAGGGAGAGTTTTTCATCTTTTTCTTTGAGTTCTATTGCTAATTTTTGCAGTTCTTGAGTTCGACTTCGCTCACTCACCGGAGTTTTGTTTTTCTCACTAAGTTTAGTTTGATTTTGTTCACTAACCGGGGTTTTATCTCTCTCACCGGCTGGAGTTCGACTTTGCTCACTCACCGGGGTGGTTTTGGTAATTTGCGGTATGGCGTTAATATCAAAGGTTAAACCTGGTTCTGGTTTGGTGGTGCGTCCGTAGGTACGGGTTAACCAATATGCTATATGAAAAAATTCTTTGACTGCGGTGAGGCTATCGTTAACGGGTACTTTTCTTTCATCATGAACGGCGTTGTTACCAATTTTAATGATGAGTTTAGCTTTGTTAAATATGGCTTGACCTACTAATTGTTTAAAGGTCGGTTCATGGATGAGGGTGCTAATGTTATCTTGATAGGGTAAGTTTAATGTATTGTCGTATTTATAGAGCCAGTTTACTGTTAATTCTAAGGCGCGACGGCTATAAAAACAGGCTGTCCGCGGGTCACGATAGGCTGTTTTAAAGGCTTTGTGAGCAGATTCGTAAATGGTGGGAAATTCGGGTTTAAGAAAGGTAAACTGGCTCATTTAGTTAATAAGCTGTTGTTAGTTTCAATAGATTATACTCATTATATTCAGTAAATATGTTGATTTCAAGCTAGAATTTCATGGGATGTTGAGCTACATTTAGAATATAATGTTTCTTATGATGTTTCTAAGGCCAGCAAATAAATACGGCAAATGACAGCATATACCCTAAATTTACCTGAACAGTTGAAGCATGAAATTGAGCAATTAGTTCAAAGTCAGGGGATTTCGCTTGATCAATTTATTCTGTGGGCTGTAACAGAAAAAGTCAGTACCCTGAAAGCATCTTTTTCACAAATTGCTTATCGTCAGGGAGCAAATGGGCAACTTGTACCAATCATTAAAGGTACAGGAATTAGAGTGCAGACTGTGGTGATAGCTTCCCAAAAATGGGGTATGAGTCTCAGTCAAATTGCTGATGAGTATGAGCTAAATGAGGCACAAGTAAAAGAGGCTTTGAGTTTTTATGTAGTCAATAAGGAGCAGATTGATACAGCGATCTCTTCTGAGCAATCCTTAGAAAGTGCCAATGGTTAAACTCAAGCTGCATCTGGATGCTGATACCTCTAGTAAATCACTACATTTAGCATTGGTGTCTAAAGGTCATGATGTCACTCGTACACCAAATGACTGGATGCCTTTAGATGCTAGTGATGAAATTCAATTATTACGTGCAACTTCTCAGGGAAGATGTATTTTTACTTTCAATATTAGAGACTTTATTGTTCTAGCAGAAAAGTATCCGCAACATGGTGGTATTATCCTTGCTGCTCAGAATAGTTGGTCACTTTCCGATTTAATTATGGCATTAGATAACCTATTATCTGACGCAGAAGCGGCGGATTGGATTGGTTAGGTAGATTGGTTGAATCGGTGGCGAAAGTAGTTTTAGAAGTCTAATATTTCTCGGTTTTTTTATAGTGTAAATCAATTTTTTGAGGTTATAGTTCTCCTTTAAATGCACGATGTTGGAGGGATGCAAAGAGGGCATCTAGTTCTAATAATGAGGCGTGATGTGATTTTTTCAGTTCTTCTACTGCTTCCACTCTTTGGGCAAATTCTTGTTGAAGGGATAGGGGGGGAAGTAAAGCAGGAAGTTCACGAATTTGATTTTGAAATAGATTTGCTTGACTGGAAGCATTTGCTCTTTGTTGCATTTTCGCGTGTAAAGCGGGTGTTCTTAAAAAATATTCAATAAATTTAGAACTTATTAAGTTGTAATTTAATTTTAATAACGCAACGCTCCTAACAAGTGAAAAAGGCTCATCAATATCAACAGTTGTTACACGCCCAATTGTTCCAGAACAAGAAATTAGTATATCACCGCGTACAGGATTACATCTTTTCTTGATTCGTTCATGTTCTTCAACACTAATATAATCAACATCTCTAACGTCAATATAGCCATTTTGTATATTGCGAGCCGATAATAACTTGATACCCTGTAATGTTCTTTTAGGTGTCTGATGCTCCCCATCAGTAATCTTTTCTGTAATATCCCCAAGTTTTGAAACTGTCCAACCCTTTGGATTCTTAACAGGATCGCCGAACATTTCAAAAAAAATGGATTGAGTGAGGGTGTCGAGTTGTGCGATCGCTTCCTTTCTTTTTCTCCTCAACTCCTCCGCTTGATCTAATATCTCCGCTATTCTTTTCTGTTCTTCTAATGGTGGTAGGGGAATTTTATGATTTTTTAAATCAGGAGCTTTAATTGTTTTAATCGTTGTACTTGATGAAGCATTATCTAAAAATTGAATAAAATCATTAGATCGCATATATCTCCAAAGATAACGTTCATTAACTTTTAATCTATTAGGTGAAATACGAATAAGATTTGCTGTAATATTAGCACCTACAAACTCTGGAGGTATTAAGGCGACTTTTCCAATAGTTCCACGAACAGACATTACTAAATCACCTTTTAAAAGGGTTGTTCGTGGGAACTTTAATGATGTATTTTTTGAAATAAACCTCCACTTATGTTTATTCAAGTCAAGACTTCCATCACTTGTTATTAATTCGCCTCTAACCTCTGGAATCCCTGTTTCACAATATTCAATACCATAATAAGTGGGATAGCGGTATATTTCTTGACATATTTCATCTAAGCTAACATAAACTTTATTCATCCCAGCATTTTCTCCAAATCTTTAATAAACAACATTGATAGTAAAAAATAAAATCTTATATATAAATGACCTCAGATAAAACACGGTTACGAATCCGATTTTTTAAACCATTTTTAGTAACAACATCTACCTTTAAACCAAACAACTGACTTAAATAATCCCTCAATTCCACCAACATCATAAAAGTCGGTGCTGTTTCATAATCTACCAAAATATCAATATCACTTGTTTCTGTTTGCTCACCCCTAGCATAAGAACCAAAGATAGCAATTTCTGTAATTTGATACATTTCACAGATAGACTGCTTTTTTAATAATAAAACCCTTCGACTTCGCTCAGGACAAGCCTCTCGTATTTCCTCAAAACTTTTCATCATATATTACCCTTGTAATAACTCATTTACAGTTAACTTCACCTCAGAAAACAAAGGCGAACAAATCACCTCATCACCTGTAAAAACCTGCTCCTCATACAAACCTTCCACCCACTCTAAAACAGTCACCTTTTGCCCCATCGGGTCAACAATCCAATATTCATTAATACCCCGCGCTGCATACTCAGAACGCTTGTAACGATAATCTCGATTTTCCTGATTAGGACTTACCACCTCAACCACCAACAAAGGGGGCGGCATATCCATTAAAATTAAAGAGCGTGTAGCATTTTGCATCACTTGGGCTAATTCTTCAGAAAATACCACCAAATCAGGAACACGCACCCCCACCATGCGACTATTTACAGCTATTTCTGTTTTCATACTCAAGCGGTAATAGGGAATACCTAATTTTAGAAAATAGGCAACTAAAAACATCGCTATGCGCCGATTTATCTCACTTTCAAAAGGCATAACAATTAATTCCCCATTTTCTAATTCATATAAATAATCCGTCCCATCGTCATAATTAAGAAATTCCTCAAAAGTCATTTTTTGAGCAGTTGTAACTGTCATGACCATTACTCCTATAAACTGCTTATCTTACTATTTTCTTACTATTTTAATTTCACTCCCCGTTCCCTGAGCCTCCCCGTTCCCTGAGCCTCCCCGTTCCCTGAGCCTCCCCGTTCCCTGAGCCTCCCCGTTCCCTGAGCGAAGTCGAAGGGAACACTTTTCCTAACTCAAATGAGCAAACCGACTGTAATGAGTTTCATTTTGACACTCAGCCAACTTATGTAATAAATTTGTATTTCCTAAAATCAAAGCTTGTTTTTTCTTGCGACTCCAACCTTGTATTTGTTTTTCCCGTTCATAAGTATCTTTTACAAGCTCATAATACTCACAAAAAACTAACTTAACAGGTAAGCGTTTCGCTGTATAATTTGCTCCATAACCATTTTGATGTTCCCATAAACGACGATCTAAATCCATTGTACTACCAGTGTAGTAAGTACCATCAGCACATTCAATAATATATATATATGCCATCGGTTGATGATTGAATTTTTTAAGTTTATTTTATACTTAAATCTGGCAATGTTCCCTCTCTCTGTTCCCTTCGACTTTGTTCCCTTCGACTTCGCTCAGGGAACGGACTCCGCTCAGGGAACGGACTTCGCTCAGGGAACGGGCTTCGGTCAGGGAACGGGCTTCGGTCAGGGAACGGACTTCGCTCAGGGAACGGGCTTCGCTCAGGGAACGGGCTTCGCTCAGGGAACGGACTTCGGTCAGGGAACGGACTTCGGTCAGGGAACGGGCTTCGCTCAGGGAACGGACTTCGCTCAGGGAACGGACTTCGCTCAGGGAACGGGCTTCGCTCAGGGAACGGACTTGGATTTTGTTCCCTTCGACACTTCGGCTTCGCACTTCGGCTTCGCACTTCGGCTTCGCACTTCGGCTTCGCACTTCGGCTTCGCTCAGTACAAGCTCAGTACAAGCTCAGTACAAGCTCAGTACAAGCTCAGTACAAGCTCAGTACAAGCTTTGTTCCCTTCGACTCCGCTCAGGGAACGGACTTCGGTCAGGGAACGTTAACCTAACAAACTCCCTAATTTCTCCATACTTTGTTGAATTTCTAACTCCAACTTAGCTAAATTAGCCAGAATTTCCTGGGGTGGTAAATGGTCTACCTCCTCATGTACCACTTCCTTGTAACGATTAAGACTTAAATCATACCCTTGAGCCGCAATATCCGCCCTTGGGACACAGAAACTTTGAGCCGTGCGGGGGCGTTCTCGTTCTGTAGTATTACGTACCTGCCACCGTGCTAAAATATCAGGTAAATTATTTTTACTATGTTCCTCCGGGGTTAACTGCACAGCCGGCACAGATCCAAGTTTATCCTCAGTTAACAAAGGTGTTCTTTTATCGTCTAAACTCAATCCATCGGCATTGACATCATAGAACCAAACAAAATCAGTTCCTCCCGAATTGGTTTTAGTAAAGAGTAAAATCGCCGTAGAAACTCCCGCATAGGGCTTAAACACACCACCAGGGAGGGATATGACTCCATCTAGCTTTTGTTCCTCTACCAGTATTTTCCGCAATTCTTTATGTGCCTTGGAAGACCCAAACAGCACCCCATCGGGGACAATTACCGCCGCCCTACCCCCTGGTTTCAGCAATCTTAAAAATAAAGCTAAAAATAATAACTCTGTTTTCTTAGTTTTAACTATTTCTAATAAATCCTTGGCTGTGTTTTCATAGTCTAAGGAACCAGCAAAGGGAGGATTGGCCAATAATAAAGTATAGGTTTCCTCATCGTCTGCGTGTTCCTGTGCTAAAGAATCTTTATATCTCACATCAGGATTTTCTACACCATGCAGGAGCATATTCATACTGCCAATTCGCAGCATGGTATTATCAAAATCAAACCCGTGAAACATCTGCTGGTGAAAATGTGCTTTTAGCTTGACATCTGTTAACACCTGGGGGTGATGTTGACGTAAGTATTCATTAGCAGTCACTAAAAAGCCACAGGTCCCACTAGCAGGGTCACAAATTACATCCCCTGGTTTGGGTGCTGTCAGTTCCACCATTAGCCCAATAATATGGCGCGGTGTTCTAAATTGCCCATTTTGTCCGGCTGAGGCAATTTTACTTAACATATATTCATACAGGTCGCCTTTGGTGTCCCTGTCATCCATTGGGATATTAGCGATCAAGTCCACTACTTTAGCAAGTAGCGCGGGGGTGGGAATGGTAAAACGAGCATCTTTCATGTGGTGGGCATAGGTCGAGTCATCACCACCTAAAGTCCGCAGAAACGGGAAGACAAATTCATTCACCACAGCATACATTTCTGGCGGTGCGAAATGCTGAAACCGCGACCAACGCAAATGATCATAGGGGCGTTTTTTTAGCGGTTCTCCCGACTCGGATTTTTCTAATACATAATCTCCCTCTGGGAAAATACGCCGTTCCATTGGCTTTTTGAGTCGGGTAGCTTTGTTTTCTGCTAAGGTATGCAGGTCATCCAGACGACGCAAAAATAACAGGTAGGTAATTTGTTCAATTACTTCTAGGGGGTTGGAAATACCACCAGACCAAAAAGCATCCCAAATTTTATCTACTTGACTTTTAATTTCCCCTGATATCATGTTTTATTTTTATCCAGTAATTAATAAGTACGCAGGCAAAATTAATTGTAATTGCACATAGTTATTGAAGAAAAAATCTCTGTAAACCTTACCTGTTCCTTCTCCTAACCTGAATAATTAATACAAGCAAGATGCTTGTGTTACTGTAACTTCAGGTTTTTTGATTATATAGTTTAGCTGGACATCAGCTTATAAAGTAAGCGATCGCCCAGTTTTTTCTGAATTTAAAATATATTAAAATATATTAAAATATATTAAAATATATTAAAATATATTAAAATATATTAAAATATATTAAAATATATAAAGGGTAAAGGTTAAAGGTTTTTCTTCACCTTTTCCCTTTACCCCATTAACGGAATAACTTGACACTCCCCACGTCTAAAGCCGGGGGATTCTTGAAGAGTCCATAAACTGACTTTCAATGGTGCTGGCAAAAACACCCTACACGCTCAAAACAACTACCAGGACAAAAGGTATTGCAATTGCGCTTACTTTTTTTGCTTTGGTGAGTCCATCACAATGCCAGTTAGGTACGCTCAACATCCTGCCATTATTTGCCCTTTAACTATTCCAAATCAAGTTGGATATGTCCGTTGCCGGGATTTCTCCGCACTAGGATGTTTCTTCACGTAG
>NZ_JAQMTI010000081.1:0-22183 GCF_028329225.1 Sphaerospermopsis kisseleviana CS-549
TCCCTATTCCCTATTCCCTATTCCCTATTCCCTATTCCCTATTCCCTATTCCCTATTCCCTATTCCCTATTCCCTATTCCCTGACAACATAATAAAAGTGTGGCAGTTCGGAAAAAAGTCATTTGTTATGGGATGAAAAGCGCGTGATTGAGGCTGAAGTTCATTTATCACTACATAACTTTCTGCGATCGCAAGAGGGTTTTCCAACTTGGCCTCACCACTTGACGATGGCACGGTTGGTAGCACGGGCTTTGCGTTTGGGACGTAGTGCTTTAATTCAAGTCGGGGCTGTTTGTGGCTACCAGGGTCGATATCGCACCAGTTTTATCGCGTCTGCTTTGATGTGGCATGGTCCTGTAATTATTGTGGCATCGGCAACTGTCCAGCAGCGTTTACTAAATATAGAAATTCCCAGGTTACAGCAGTGGTTATCAGCTAATAAACCCATTAGAACAGGTGAAGTTTGGCCTGGTTCTGATTTTCAAGGGTTGCTGTTAACTTCCCCCCAAGCTTGGTTAAAAGGGCAGTTGGCTGATAATGGTAGTTTTCCCCCTAATATTCCTACTATTATTGATGGTGTTGATGATTTGGAAGATTGGGTACGTGATCAGCTAACTCAAGATATTCAACCTCATGACTGGGAGCAACTGATGTTGGCTTGTCCCCAGGAAGCTGAGGTAATTCGGGAAGCTAGGGTACAATTGACACATGAATTATTCCAACATCCAGAAAACCCGTACCACTGTTATCTGATTTCTCAAAGGGAAATTGAAATTTTACAAGGTTTGTATTCTAGCTTCGAGTCTATAAGTAATCTACCAAAAAGCTGGCAGGAATTTTGGCTGCTGTTCCAAAACTTGACCGAGGATTTTTCTCCTACTACCATCACTCCATCACCCCATCACCCTATTACCCTATCTTCTGCTCTTTTCTGGGCTACTATTGCTCGTCGTCAAGGATTATTTTCTTTACATTATGCCCCGATGGAATTGGCTAAAATACTCGCCCCTATTTGGCAGCGGCAACCTGTGGTATTGATTGGTAGTGCGGTAGAACCAGAAACGGAAGTTCCTCTATTTCGTCAGCGTTTGGGGTTGGAGGATGTGACTTGTTTGAAGTTTTCTAGTGATAGTCAAGGGGAAGCAATTCAACTTTATGCACCCTATAAGTTGCCTTTACCTAATACACCGGAATTTCAAGGGGCGTTTATTCATCAAGTTCGTACTTTGGTTTGTTTAAGTGCTACATCTCCAGGTATGACTGTGGTTTTGGTGGGGGATGTGCCGCTGAAAGCAAGGGTGGGGGCAATTTTGGCTTCGGAGTTTGGTTCACGGGTACAGGTGGAAAAAACTTGTTTGGATGAAAATGGAATTTTGGTGAGTGGTTGGGAATTTTGGCGATCGCATCAAGATGTTTTACCAGCACCCCGGTTGTTAATAATTGCAACTTTGCCTTTACCATCTTTGGAAAATCCTTTGGTGGCTGGTAGGGTAGCTCATTACAAGCGATCGCACCAAGATTGGTTTAGGTTATATTTATTACCTACTGCTTTAAGTGAACTACAACGAGCGATCGCCCCAGTCCGGGAAAATCAAGGTATCGTGGCTTTACTTGATAGTCGTGTTGTGAACCGCAGTTATGGCGCTCAAATTCTCGCTGCTCTAAGTCCTCTAGCACGCTTAAATTATCTCGATCCCAGTCTGTTTTCTCCCAATAATGAAGACAATTCAAATGGGTGATGGGTGATGGGTGATGGGTGATGGGTGATGGGTGATGGGTGATGGGTGATTGGAAAACTAAAAATTCTCACTCCTGACTTCTTTCCAAAATCGCCGTGATTCCTGCGAACATAGATTAAGAAGCTAAAACGAACTTTAAATTATTGATTATGGGTGAAGCAAAACGTCGTAAAAGCACACTAGGAGAACAATACGGGCAAGAAACTCGCATTTTACCCTGGGTTCCTATCACTAAATCTCAAGCGGAATTGTTTGTGAAAATCACTACTCGCGGAGCTTGGATTGGTATTGGCGCTATGGTAGTAGTATGGGTAACAATCCGTTTTATCGGACCTGCTTTTGGTTGGTGGCAAGTAGTGGCTTAAAGTAGTGAACAGGTGATTGATGATTGGTGATTGGTGATTGGTGATTGGTGATACAATTTTGGTTTTTGGATTATATTTCATGAACTCCAATCTAAAATCGAAAATCTTGTCCTAGTCCCCAGTCACATCGAAACTATTGCCTAAATGGCTACTACCTGATCCTTGATTCCGCTATCTTCAGAGGAAGTCTGTAGATTTGGGGTTTTCTGTGTCTAAAATTTAGTATAAAATTTAACGAAATTTACTTAGGGTTTGCTGAATAAACGTAAAACCCAGAGAAATCAAGGGATTGAGGATGATTCAAATTAAAATTGTGCAAGGTTTTAGGTACTGTGAGCCTCAGAAAGCTTGCACTTTGTTAATCAATAGTAGACAAAGCATAAATTCACCAAAATAGAGATGGGAAGAAAAAGGCAAAAACTTACGCTAGAGTTAAGAAATACTGCTAATTCGGTTAAACACTACTTATAAAGGTGTAATATGCAACTGTTACCGGGTTGACTAGCAGGAGATTTGAGTTAGGCTGAAGGCTGATTGCTGACTAAACTCAGGAGACTAGTGCTAAACATATAAAGACAATGTTAACTTTGCTAGTTTTATCTGAGATTTATATATTGCAAACTGAATTGTTTGATACGACATACAGAATAGTTATCCACTACCCTAAGCAGGGTAACTAATTACAGACTTAACTATCTGTTAGGAATTGTATAGTATACAATACCAAAGGATGGGAAAATCTAAAGAAAATATAAAAGATACTCAAATGACTGTGGTGTCTGGAGGAAAAAAGTGTTTCTGAGACTGGCACATCAACATAGGGAATTTGTCCAAGACTTGGTAATGAACTTGCAAGCCTTGGCAATAGTTTTAGAGCGTAATGGCTACCCAGCTTCTTGCTACACCTGTGGCGACCAAATGAACAGTGCTTCGTTCATGGTAAGTTTAGGAGATAATCATCTTATTCGCTTTTTAGTATCAGATTACGGAATTACTTGGACTGAAATGCGGGATGACCGCGAATTGATGAAGTTAGAAGGCGCAGAAGCAATTAGCCAATTGCAGGAACTAGCTAATCTTGTCAAGCAATCTATACAAACTTATACAAGTCATAAAACTCTTGTTAAGAAGTGATAAATTGCCTAATAAGATAGAGAAGTGTTTAGCAGTAAAAATGCCTTGGTGCAAAACTGTTTTACGATCTTGTTTATGATCTTGTTTGTTCCTCATTTACCTGCAATATGCTGTGGTAAAGAGGAAATTGTTTTTTGGTAATTGGTAATTGGTGATAGCGGCTTTGTTTTTTCAACGCCTACCACCTTTTCACCATTACCGACAATGAACCTTGTTTTTGCGGTTTTGTCAAGTGTTTTGCAGGTCTGTTAAAATCTGATGGGTAAGAAAACCAATTATTCAGAAGATTGAAAATGACTCAAGAAACACCAAGTCAACCAAAATTACCACCTACCAGTGCGATCGACAAGTTAACAAAAACTGAATTTGATACTTGGTTTGAATATCCGATCAGAGTGCAGCCTCATCATACAGATTATGCTGGCATTACTTGGCATGGTACATATTTAACTTGGATGGAAGCAGCGCGGGTAGAATGTTTGCGCTCTATAGGTATTGATTTTGCTGATTTGGTAGCTTTAGGTTGTGATTTACCAGTGGTAGAATTATCAGTACGCTATCATCGCGCACTGCAATTAGGAATGATGGCGGTTGTGAAAACCCGGATGTTGGAAGTAACCGGTGTGCGGATGAACTGGGATTATAAAATTGTTTCTGCTGATGAGCAAGAATTATATGTTTCTGCTCAGGTGACATTGGTAGCATTAGACAGAGAAAGAGGTAAAATTATGCGTCAGTTACCTCCAGCAATGAAGGATGCACTGGCGAAAATTTCGGCTTCATACAAGTAATACGATTTTAGATTTTGGATTTGGGATTGGGAATCTTTTGAAATGTTACTTAACAGTATCAGCAATTAAAAATTTATTTTTCGCAAAATTAAGTTTAATTACGCACAAGTATTTGGGAGATATTTTGAGTAATTTCAGAGATTTTCTGCCAAATATCTTGAGGTGTAATCCCAAAACCGAAGTATAATAAAACCACTATCGCTGCACAAGTTACGGCAGTTTTGATGGTGGTTTTGACTAATTTCCACAGGATGACAAATATTATCCAAGCGACTATTAAGGTAATGATCATACTCATCTTTTTCTAAAAAATAGAAAATTTTGTTAAATTAGATTATCAATTATATTTGAAAATGGCAAGATATTTAGTTATGTTAATCATTTTGCAAGCATTCATCTGTGATAAAATAATCACAATATTCAGTATATTTAGAGCTTACGCAAGATTGTAAAGGATCAAAATCAATAACTATCGCACTTTAGTTTAAGATATTACCATTAAAATGGTAGTAAACTTCTCAATTCGCTTTTTTATATTTTTAGAAAAACTTTACCATTGCATAGGAGAGAATTGCTTTATCTTCTGTCATAATGATGAAATCATGCTCTAAAGATTGACAGAGTAAAAGACGATCAAAGGGATCATTATGTAACGGTGGTAATTTAGCTAATTGAGTAATTGTAGTTTCAGTAATAGATAAACTGGAAATTAAATGTTTTTCACGCTGTTGGGGAAGGTAAATTTCAGGAGATGCTGGTAATGGTAATTTTCCTAATTGATATTTAATTGTTGCTTCCCAAACTGAAACTACACTGAGATAAATCTCGGTTATCTTGATTACTAATAGCATCATAATATTGGTCTGCTAGTCGTTTATTATTAGTAATAAACCACAAAAAGATATGAGTATCTAAGATAATTTTCATGGATTTGTAAATAGGTTAATAATTTCTTCAGGAAGGGGATCATTAAAATTATCAGGTACAACAAATTCACCTTCACATAAACCAATAGGACGGCTTTCTTTTTGAGTTGGTTTTGTTGGTATGGGTTTAATTTCAGCAATAGGTTTATCTGCTTGAGTAATGATCAAGCTATTACCTTCTTGAATCAATTTGATAAATTCTGATAAATTGTTTTGAATCTCATCTATATTTAGGGTAATCATGGCATTTATCTCCATGGCTTCAATTGCAGCAATATTATTTTTATTAGTTCTAATTATATCATGAAAGAGTAGCGATCGCAGAAGATCCCCGACTTCTTGAAGAAATCGGGAATCTAGAACTTAACCCACAGAAATAAACTGAGGTTGAGTAGCTAACTTTTCAGTAGCAGTAAAAACTTCCTGTCTAGCCCATTGATCTGCTGCTAAAATGTCATCTAAAGAAGGATTTTGTTTGTTATCATTTTGATGGCGATCGCACACCCATTCAATACACCGCGCAATATCCAAATAGCCAATTTTCTCTTCTAAAAATAGCGCCACAGCTTGTTCATTTGCCGCATTTAAAACCGCAGTCATCGAACCGCCGGCTCTACCAGCAGCATAAGCTAAATTCATGCAAGGATATTTTTGATGATCCGGTTCACGGAAAGTTAAATTACCGCATTTTACTAAATTCAATCTTTCCCAATTTGTGTAAATTCTTTCTGGCCAAGACATCGCATAAAGCAACGGTAAACGCATATCTGGCCAACCCAGTTGAGCCAAAACAGAAGTATCTTGTAACTCAATTAAAGAGTGAATAATACTTTGGGGATGAATGACAATTTCAATATCATCATAATCCATTCCAAACAAATAATGGGCTTCAATTACTTCTAACCCCTTATTCATCAAAGTTGCTGAGTCAACAGTAATTTTTTTACCCATTGACCAATTAGGATGTTTAAGAGCATCCGCAACTTTAACTGTGGGCAATTTTTCCACAGGCCAATCTCGAAAAGCACCACCAGAAGCAGTCAATAATATCTTTTTTAACCCATCTTTGGGTACACCTTGCAAACATTGAAAAATTGCCGAATGTTCCGAATCTGCGGGTAATAGTTTCACTCCGTGTTTTTCCACCAAAGGTAAAACCACAGGACCCCCAGCAATGAGAGTTTCTTTGTTTGCTAAAGCAATATCCTTACCCGCTTCAATCGCTGCGATAGTAGGGAGTAAACCCGCGCAACCAACGATACCAGTAACAACACTTTGGGAATCGCCATAACGGGCAACTTCAATCACTCCCGCTTCCCCAGCGAGTAAAATAGGTTGGGGATCAAGGTCCTTAATTGCTTCCTGAAGTTCTGGTAACTTATCAGCAGCAGAAATGGCGGCTATTTGGGGGCGAAACTGGCGAATTTGCGCTGCGAATAACTCCACATTGCGCCCAGCAGCTAAACCAACTATACGAAACTTGTCTGGATGCCCAGAAACGATGTCTAGTGTCTGAGTACCAATAGAACCGGTAGAACCAAGAAGGGTAATAGCTTTCACAATGATTTAACAATTTACGGATACTCTTAACTATAAATTGTTAAGGACTCACTTTTAACACTCACCACCGTCTAATTTGCACTTATGTCAAGATTGAATTTATTATATTGTTATTGCGTTGGATATATAGCCGAACCAAAGTATAGTATACTGCTAAATTTGACGAGATTTAACTATTGATTTAACTATTATTTTCCAATTCAGATTCCACAACTCCAAACTTTACTTGATTATATAAATTCTGTAAAGAAATTTCAAAAGGTACAGTTACGAAAGATATGTTTTCATCTTCTTCATCGTACTCAAATAAATTCCATCTTTTCTTGCCAGTTTTAGAAAATTGTTCTACATGAATGCGGGTTTGATCAATTAATACATATTCTTGAAAACTGGGAATTGTTCTATAAGCTGCAAATTTATCTTCTCTATCGTAACCTTTGGTTGATTTAGATAAAACCTCAATAATTACCTGGGGGTTGGTAATTGTATCTTTGCGATTGTTGAAAAATTCTGGTTCATCTGCAATAATCATCACATCTGGATAAGTGTAGATTAATCTTTGGGGTATCCATAGACGCATATCACTGTTAAAAACTTCATATTTGTCTTGTTGTCTAAAGGCAAAATTTAGCTCGGCGTAAAAATTACCTGTAATGCGGTTATGATTTATAGATGCATCAGCCATTGGAATGATTTTTCCTTCAATATATTCGCTTTTGTAGTCCGCAGTTGCTTCTAATTCTAGATATTCCTCTGGGGTGTAATATTGCTTTTGGGTGAGTTGCATATTTTTGATTAGAAAGCTATGTATATCAGTTTAACATATTAGCAATAGTTATTGCCTAACTAGGTTGTATATTGATTTTCTAATGTTTTCGCTGGTTATATCTCTGATGCAACCAAAGTATGGTATTTGTTAATATGCTATCACTGTAAAATTTCTACCAAGTAGATTATGGTATATATGCCTTACTTCTATGAGTGGAAAATTTCCCAGGCTAAAAGTTATAATATTAAAATACTAAAATTTATGATGATCACCGCAAACAATAGATTATTAAAATTAGTTAGACATAAGTTTGATAGGATATTTAACTATCTGCGATCGCCAATTCCCGGTTATTTATTTATTGGGATTATATTTGCAGTGGTAGTGAGATTATGTACTAATTATAAGTTGATTTAACTTCTAAGGGATGTGCGATTAAATGTTATTAAGAAAAAAAAATATAAAAAACATTAATTGGATATTACCATTAGCCATCTCTGGTATATTTATTATTTGTGCATCACTAGGAATGCTATTCAATCCTGATGCTTTTCATAAATTCTTTTCTGCAACCCAAATAACTAGAGAAATTCCTCCTCAATTACCTTATAAAAGT
Organism: Sphaerospermopsis kisseleviana CS-549; assembly: GCF_028329225.1. Lineage (NCBI taxonomy): Bacteria > Bacillati > Cyanobacteriota > Cyanophyceae > Nostocales > Aphanizomenonaceae > Sphaerospermopsis > Sphaerospermopsis kisseleviana. The sequence continues at coordinate 7,901 of NZ_JAQMTI010000081.1, forward strand.
TATTATTGGGATGTTTTACATTATTCGGAAATGGCTATAAAACCCAGTTGTACAGCATTTTATCCTCTTTGGCCATTTCTTATTCGTAACCTCTTTTATCCCCACAACATAGAACAAGCAGCACATTATTTTTTGATTGTTGCTAATGGGATATTTATTATTAATAATTTCTTACTATTTTGGGTTGTAAAAATAGCTTTTAAACGTACAAGATTAGCTTTTTTGATCATGTTAGCGTATACTGTTAATCCAATGGCAATATTTAGAGTTCTTGGTTATACAGAAAGCATTTTTTCTTTATTGAGTACGTTATTTATCTGGCTTTGTTTACCCAATAATAAAATCAATCAAAATCTCAAACTTTGTTTTTTATTCATCATTACATTTTTGATGAGTTTAACCAGACCTGTATTAATTCAAATATTTTTTGCAACCACATTAACTTTAATAACTATTATTGGTTTGGAAATGTTGAGAATCAAGATATATTCTTGGAATAACTTATTAAATAATCTACAAAAATATTATCTATTAATTAAAACAACTGTAACTATTTGGGTTGCATCTTTACTAGGCTATGCTGTCTATGGTAGCTTTTGTCTCCAGACTAGAGGTAATTTTTTTGCTCCTTTTGATGACCAAAGTCTTTGGGGTAAGAAATTAGGCATTCATCTAGAATTACTTTTATTTCCTAAGTCTCCTTTAGTTGATATTATAGGTCTTTATTTACCTTTTATAATTTTGATCTTGGCTTTGATTTTCACATATTACAAATATACTGAAAATCAGAAGTATATATTTTTGCCTAAATATAGAATTTGGTGGAATGCCTTATATATATATCCACCTTTATTAATATTAGTATATGCTTACAATTTGATTCAATCAATAAAATATAAAATCAATTTATCGCAAATCAAACTTCCTGAGTATACAAACAAGTTAGCTGTAAACTATATTTTTTGGCTTTGTATTTACTTTGTTACTGCTCATTCACTGGTTATGTTTTTCACTTATGACCGTTTACTAAGCTTAGGTAGATATATATTTGCTACTCCATTATTTTTCGTAGGTTTAGGATATTTTTATCTATGTATTCCTGGTAATATGAAATATAAAATTTTGCTATTTATGAGTTTAATTTCTGCCTTTATGTTAGTAGAACAGTGGATTAAATATGGTCAAGATAAATGGCTGGGTTAAATGATAGTTTTAAGAATATTATATGCGAGTAATTTCCATGTTACATTACGAATATTTGTCGAGAAAAGGTTTATTTTTTACTATCTCAATGTGGCTATCTAGCCGACTTCTGATAGCTGTTACAATGTTAATAATTGCTCCCTTATTCCCAGTTGCATCAAACGGTGTTATTGCTACCTTCAGCTGGGATGTATTCCACGCATGGGACAGTGTTTGGTATGAAAAAATTGTCACTCATGGCTATGATTTTTCTAGTGAATTAAGAGAAACCCCTACAGTAGCTTTTTTTCCTTTATTTCCATTATTATGTCGTTTATTAATGATTACTGGTGTACCTTTTAAAGTGTCCAGTATTTTAGTAAATAACTTAGCATTTCTAGCAACACTAATTATACTTTATTCTTGGGCAAACGAACTTTATGGGAAAAGTGCTGCAAGGTGGATAATAACAGCTTTAGCATGGTGTCCCTATTCTCTCTATGGTACAGTAATTTATACTGAAGGTTTGTTTTTATTATGCACTACGTCTGCTTTGCGAGCTTTTGATCAAAAACAATATATTTGGGCAGCTTTTTGGGGTGCATTATCTACAGCAACAAGAGTACCAGGAATTACATTGTTACCTACTTTTTTATTTGTTTCCTGGAAAGAGAAAAGACCTATAAAAGCCTATATTGCTAGTTTAGCTACTGCATTAGGTATTATTTTTTATAGTCTATATTGTCAAATTCAATTTGGTGATGCTTTGGCTTTTATTCATGCACAAAAAGCATGGAGAGGAGATGCAAAAGGTTTTGCTTGGGAAGGTTGGTGGAAAATGATAATGCAGGTAGTTATAGGTTTTAATAATTGGCAATCTGGATATATTAAACAACCTTGGCATCCATTATTATTTTTAGTAATTATCATTATTGGCTATATTTTATGGCGATTTCGCTTACAATTAGGTTTACAAAAAGTACATTATGGATTTTATTTCCTATGGTTATTACTTTGGTTGTTAGCAGGAGATGAATTATTTAAAGTAGTGATTGTTTTTGGTGGGATATATTTATTATACTTTTTCCGTTATCAAATTCCTCTTGTTACCTTTGTATATGGACTGTGTTCCTATGGTTTAATTTTAAATACTGGAATTACTGCTTCAGCTGAACGCTATGCTTATGGTATTGTTTCATTATCCATTGCATTTGGTTTATTCCTGGAACGTTATCCTCGTATAAGATACCCAGTTATGTGTTTTTTTGCCATACTAATGGTGACATTTTCTATACGATTTGCACGAGATTTATGGGTTGCTTAGATGAGGAAAATAACTGACGATGAGTAACTATTTAGTTTTTGCTGAAATCAAAGTAAAATTTTCTGCATTACCGAAAACCTTACTTCCAGATAAATCTATTTTCTCAAGACTATCATTATTAACCAACAAATAAGCTCCTTTATTTAACATTTTCTGCAAACCCTCTACAGTAACAGCAATAACTTTACAATCACTATAAAAATCCAAACTAGGACGATTATAACCAAAAGAAGTATAAATTGTAGTTCCTGCTGGAATATGCTGACGAATTAATGCTGCCACTGGTTGCACTGGAAAAGCTTCATTTAACTCCCATATCCAAGAATTTGAAAGCATTAATAGTGATAAAACTAAATAAATTCCAGTAAATAAAACAGGGATAAATTGACGGTTATGCTGATTAATTAACCATGATATTATGCCCATAGTCATTGCTAAAACAATACTCATGATAATTAATAATGGCTGTTTATCAAAAATACTAAAATAAACACAACCCCCTAAACCAACAAATGTTAAAAATGCAAAAAATCCCATCAAAAATTTACTTTTAAACTGATTTTTATGCCAAATATAACTTAAATTAGCCCCAACTGCTAAAGCTAAAAACGGATAGATAGGCATCACATACCAGGGTAATTTCGTACTCATAAAAGAAACTATAGAAAAATAAACAATTGCACCAATAAGCACCAAATAACCCCAAGCCCGATCACGGTTTTTCCAACTTAAATATAAACCTCCAGGCAAAAACAACAACCAAGGAAAACCATATTTTATTACCTCAAGTACATAATACCAAACAGGACCAGTATTACCTTCAACTGCTGTCCCTAGTCTATCAAAAGCTTGGTCTTGAAAATGCACATCTAAGAAAGTATCACCATAATATTGCCATTGGGCTACATACCAACCAATAGCAGGTAAATTACCTAAAAATAGTCCTATCCATAAATATGGATTTTTCAATAAAGCTAATTGTTTATTAGCAATAATAAATAAACCTGCAATACCCGCTAACACTACCACTAACATTCCCTTGGTTAAAGTAATTAAACCCAAACAAAAACCTATTCCCAGAGCATATTTTCTATTCTCTCTTGCTTTTAACACACAAAATAATAGCAATAAAAAAAAGGAAATAACCATCCCATCTAACATTGCCAGTCTACCATGACGCACCACAGGCAATAATGTTAAATAAACCAAGGCAGAAAATAAAGCTGGTAAAGTTTCTAAAAAAACTAAACGCCCAATTAAGTAAAGTAAAGGAACTCCTAAAGCTGTTAAAAATGCTCCTGGAAATCTGGTAGTAAATTCTTGCACTCCTCCGATGTGATAGAAAACAGCAATTAACCATTGCATCAAAGGAGGTTTTAATAAAAAAGGATCTCCTTGTAAGGTAGGATAAAACCAGTTACCAGTACGGTAAATTTCTCTAGCGACTATAGCATAAGTACCTTCATCCCAATCTCTTAAAGGTAAATTACCCAAACCTATCATCCATAAAAATAGAGATGCTACCAATAAAGCTAATAACCATTCTTTTTCTTGGAATGGACGCACTTTGTAAATCTGAATCATCTTTTCTAAAAAGTTAATAATCATCTATAACCATAAGTGTAGAGAATTTTGTATATAATTTGATAACTGTATATTTTAGCCATTTGAATTGGTAAACTCTGGAAACGATTTATTTTTAACCGACTAAGCTGTTGTGCATTTAATTTGTATAAGTGGAACAGGCATCTTGCCTGTTAAACAAGAGTTCAGAATATTAGGATTATACAATTTAGCTGTGTAACAGCTTAGGAATATATATTTCTGGAGGTTCAGGTAAACTTAGTTTTCCTAAACGTACCTTAATCACAATTTCCCACGCACTTGCAGAACTTAAAAATAACTCATTACTAGGATCGGTAATAATTTTGTAAGCAGTAGATGAAAGTTGCAAGTCGTCTGTAACCCACCAAATAAAAGCATGGGTATCAAGTAATACTTTCATTCTCAATGTCTAGGGGATTAAGAAAATCTTTTAAAATATCTTCTGGTAAAGGTGAATTAAAGTCAGAAGCAATCACCACCTTACCACGATCTAAACCCGGTATTCGCGGTAATGGCTGCTGGGAAAAAGGTAAAATACGAGCCACAGGAGTACCACCTTGAGAAAGAATAACTTCTTCTCCTGAAAAAACTCTACGGAGTAATTCTCCAAAATCACCTAAGTTATCTGGGAGTTCTGCGTTATACATTGTTAAGTTAATTAGTGGTAAAATTCATGTTAATTCTTTAGCTTATACTCCAATTTTACTATACTTTAAACTTATTTTCTTGATTTTCTGCAAACTATGTTTGTACTCTTAACTTCTCAACTTAACCAACCGTAATTATAAATTATCCATCAAATCAATTATCACCGTGAATCAGCCCATATACTCCCTAGTCATCCCCATCTACAACGAAGAAGAAAACATCACAGAAATGTATCGCCGTCTCACTCATGTCATGGAACAATTACACGGTGAAGTTGAACTGATTTTAATTGATGACGGTAGCCGCGATCGCTCTTTAAGCATGATCCGCGAATTACACCATCATGATAGTCGAATCCGTTACCTAAGTCTAGCTCGCAATTTTGGTCATCAAGTCGCAGTCACAGCAGGTTTAAACTTTGTCCAAGGTAAAAGCATTATCGTCATGGATGCTGACTTACAAGACCCACCAGAATTAATTTTAACCATGATTGACAAATGGCATGAAGGATACCAAGTAGTTTATGCCCAGCGCAAGTCCCGTCAAAAAGAAAATTGGTTCAAACGCTTAACAGCATATCTTTTTTATCGCATTCTCAAACGTTTGGCTAAAGTTGACATCCCTGTAGATACAGGCGACTTTTGTTTAATGGATAGACAAGTAGTAGATATTCTCAATGCTATGCCAGAACGTAACCGCTACATTCGTGGTTTACGTGCTTGGGTAGGTTTTCGTCAAACATCCGTACTTTTTGAAAGAAGCCCTCGTTATGCAGGAGATGTAAAATATACTTTCGGTAAATCTTTATCCTTAGCAATTGATGGTATTATCTCATTTTCCACAGTTCCTTTAAGACTGGCAACCTATTTAGGTATCATATCAGCTACTATTGCCTTAATTATGATCTTGTTAGTTCTTTATTGGCGAATATTTGCACCAGTATCTCCCCTAATAGGCTACACATTAATTACTATTGCCATGTTTTTCCTAGGTTCAGTGCAGTTAATTTGTATTGGTATTTTAGGTGAATATATTGGTCGAATTTATGAAGAAGTCAAAGGTCGTCCTCTTTATACAGTAAAGGAAATGGGAGGTTTGACAAAAACTTAATTAGCTCAAATAATCTAATTATTTAATTCCCTAATTTGTCTATCTTTTTGTTTAATAAAAAATCACCATTAAAATACTCAGGAAATACCAGTGTCACCCCAAGAATTTACTTTACTCCTCTTCTCAGTCCTCATCAGCGTTGCTGGACAATTTTTCCTCAAAACAGGAGCCATGAAACTAGGAAAAGTTCATGCAGGTAACATTATTAATCTCATCCTCAACATGATCACCATACCAGAACTATTATTAGGACTAACCTGTTATGGTATTGGTGCGATCGCATACATATTACTACTAACAAGAGTTAACCTTAGCGTTGCTGCTCCTGCGGTATCCGTTGGTTATATATTTTCCGTCTTATTGGGTTTCTTTATTTTAAGAGAACCTATTTCTGTGATGCGTCTTGTAGGATTAGGTTTTATTGTTACAGGAGTAATCTTAGTAATTTGGCGCAAATAAAATCCAATTCAGAATTATTTATACAGCAGTATCTATATTAACAAATAATTCAGACTCAATCATGGGAAACTATGATTAGTTGTTTTTTGTCTATCTATTCGATAGATTTCTAAAAACAACAAAATCAAGTGAAAAATTTTATTTTTTCTTTTACAGGCAGGAAGAAACTTCAAGGTTAAAATATACATCTCCAGTAATGTTAATGATAGTATGTGTCCTTATTTTGGGTTAGATACTCTATTCCTCAAAGCTGGTTATGTGGAATAATTATTAATTTATTACCCGTCGTTATAGATAAAAGTAAACAAGTCATAGATTCCATACTTAAGGAAGTAACTGAATGGTAAATTTCACCGTTTGAGGCAACCAAATTCCAGTAAGTATAAATTGTCTACTTAAATTTCATAATTTCTGTAATTTACCATTGTAGTTTTGATGATTACCAGTACCTAACTGAGTATCTAACATTTAGAAAAAAAATATGTTATGAACTACCGTCATCAACGTGAGCGACGGTTTAACCCTTGAAGGAGCTATGCAGTGGAAAATAATAAGTCATTTTTTTGGCCGCAGGGAATATTGATTGTATTGCTGTGTTTAACTGGTACTTTGGGTATTGGGTTAATGATGCTGGTGAGGGCAAATACCTCTAAAGCTCAAAATAACCAGCGTATCAAAATCAATGAGATTGCGGCTAATACAGGCACTCAGCAGCGAATTGAGAAATTCAAAGCTGCTATGCTTACTACTTGGCAAAAGGAAGCACAAGCAAAAGGTATTATCACTGATGTACCATCACGCTTTCAAGGAGCAACAATTAAATTTGCAACCCTACCTCCAAACCAGAAAGTTATTGCCCTCACCTTTGATGATGGTCCTTGGCCAAAAAGCACTGCCCAGGTTCTAGATATTCTCAAAAAAAATAATATTCCAGGTACATTTTTCGTTGTTGGGCAAAATGTAAAAAATTATCCTGATTTAACTAGACGTATAGTTGCTGAAGGCCATTCTATTGCTAATCATACCTGGCATCATTGGTATCATCACATGAACGCCCAAGCCGCAGCCTATGAAGTTGCCAATACCACAGATATTATTTTTAAAACTACAGGGGTGAAATCCGGTTTATTTCGTCCACCTGGTGGAATTATGACTAATGGTGTCGTATCCTACGCCAGAAATAATAAGTATGCAATTATTATGTGGTCATCTGACTCTATAGACTATTCCCGTCCTGCTGTACCTAGACTTATTAACAATATATTCAAATCGGCAAAACCAGGGGGTATTGTTTTAATGCACGACGGTGGAGGCGATCGCACTCACACCGTCCAAGCCTTACCAGAAATTATCAGTAGATTCCGTAAGCAAGGCTATAAATTTGTTACTGTTCCTGAACTCTTGGAAATGCAAGATCAACAGCAACAGTTAGCTGCTAATAAGAAGTAGGGGCAAACCCCCCGTGGTTGCCCCTTGAGGCAGGAGAAAGGAGGCAGGAGGTAAATATTTCTCGTTTTCTCGTTCCCATACAGAGTATGGGAATGAATTTTAAGCTGTTACACAGCTAAATTGTATAATCCTAATATTCTGAACTCTTGTGGAATAGGCATCTTGCCTGTTCTACTTATACAAATTAAATGCACAACAGCTTAGAAGGCTCTGCCTTCAGCCCCACTGAGTCATAATTGATGAAATTATTGCAGGTTTAGAAGATTGTTTGAGTCAATTAACAGAGAATGACAGAATTTTTGCTGCGAAGGATTTGTTAGTTGGTGGTGTTGCGGTTTTAGGAAGTAATCGCGGTTCTAGTGATGGAGGAATTGATGAAATTGAAATGTTAGATTTGGCGGAAGACTTGATGGAGAAGTTGAGGGAGATTTTGGGCTGAATAAATTTGTAAATAATACCTACAGATAAGATTTTACCAATGGATGAAGCAAAAAAACAAGCTTATTTTGAATTAATTAATAAATTGCTAAATTCTTCGAGAGGAGAAGAACCAGAAATTTTAGATAATAACAAACATCTGATAGATATAGATTTAGTGCAAACCATAAAACAGATAGCTGCTGGTATGGGAGCGCATGGAGAAGAAGATAATGCAAAGTATTTAGAGTATGATCGTGAATATCAAAAATATCAAAAATTAGCATATCAGATTTATCAAATTAAAACTTATAACCATCAATGCCCCTTTTCACATCCAGTTTACTGGGCGGCTTTCATCTGCCACGGCTTAAAATAAAACTCTCTCTTCTTCTTTCCTTCTTCCTTTGCGCCTTTGCGTGAGATATAAAAATGTAGTTCCAATCACCAAATCTTTCACTTAAAAACCAGGAGTAAGCATCATCAAAACATGACACTTACTCCCAACAACTTTATAGTTTTCCTCCTGCAATACTGATCGCTAACTAAACAGAACTCAACTGTTTACCAGCCTTTTCAGCTTCCACATTAGCTTCTGCACTATCAGCTTCTGAAGGTGGTACAACTTGCCAGAATTTGAGTAAATACTCTGACCAGTTTTGTAAAATTAACTGCGCTTTTGGTGAACCAGTGCGATCGCTATGAGCTTTAATCAAGTCATAGAGTTGTTTCTCACCAGCTTCCGTTGCTACACGCTGGATTTTCACAATGGTCTTATTCACCAACTCAGAGAAAGAATCATCTTCATCCAAGAAGTAACCTAACCCCCCAGTCATACCAGCGCCGACGTTGCGGCCGACTTTACCCAGAACCACAACTACACCACCGGTCATATACTCGCAGCAGTGATCCCCAGCCCCTTCAATAACTGCTGTACCTTTAGAGTTACGTACCGCAAAGCGTTCACCTGCTAAACCTCTAGCGAACAACACCCCACCAGTCGCACCATATAAACAGGTATTACCCACAATCACATTTTCGGCTGAGTTGTAAGTCGCATCTGCTGGGGGTTTAATAATAATCTCCCCACCGTGCATCCCCTTACCTACATAGTCGTTAGCTTCCCCATGTAAAGTTAAGGTTAAACCAGGTAAAATAAATGCCCCAAAGCTTTGACCTACACTACCTTGGAAGTTTAAGTTAATTTGCCCTTCAAAACCACTATCACCGTATTGAGAAGCAATAGCACCCGCTAACCTTGATCCTACGGTTCTATCAGTATTCACAACTTTGAAAGACTTGGTGACAGTAGATTGATTTTTGATGGTTGCTTGAATTTCTGCATCCGCTAAGAACTGATCATCTAAAACTGATCCATTGCTGTGAACTTCTTCATGTTCTAACCAGCTACGGTTGGATTTAGCATCTGGTAACTTAGTTAAACAATCTAAATTCACAGATTGGGTTTTTGTAAGCTTGACATCAGAACGCACAGTGAACAGATCCGCCCTACCAGTCAACTCGCTTAAAGAACGATATCCCAGTTTAGCTAACAGACTCCGCACTTCTTCAGCGATGAAATAGAAGAAGTTAACAACGTGATCAGGAATACCTGTAAAGCGTAGACGCAGTTCTTCTTTCTGAGTCGCTACACCTTTGGGACAGGTGTTTAAATGACACACCCGCGCCATAATACAACCTTCGGCGATCATGGCGATCGAACCAAAACCGAATTCCTCAGCACCCATTAAAGCAGCGATCAGGACATCCCAGCCACTCTTTAAACCACCATCAACTCTTAAAATTACGCGATCGCGTAACCCATTATCCATTAACACCCGATGCACTTCTGATAATCCAAATTCCCACGGACTACCAGCGTGTTTAATAGAACTCAGAGGAGATGCACCAGTACCCCCATCATGTCCAGAAATTTGGATAATATCAGCGTTAGCTTTTGCTACACCCGCAGCAATCGTACCAATACCGATTTCCGCCACTAACTTCACAGAAACCTGAGCTTTGGGGTTAATTTGATGCAGGTCAAAAATTAACTGCGCTAAATCTTCAATTGAGTAAATATCATGATGGGGAGGGGGTGAAATCAAAGTTACACCAGGTTTAGAACGGCGCAACATGGCAATATAAGGGCTAACCTTGGGACCAGGTAACTGTCCACCTTCACCGGGTTTTGCACCTTGGGCAATTTTGATTTCGATTTGTTTAGCACTGGCTAAATATCCCGGTGTCACACCAAAACGACCAGACGCGACTTGTTTGATGGCACTGGAAGCAGTATCACCATTTCTCAAACCGTTGAGATGGGGTAGAGTGGGTGAATGTCCGTTTTCGTCAACATCATTTAACACATTGTAACGAACTGGATCTTCCCCACCTTCACCAGAGTTAGATTTCCCACCGATGCGGTTCATAGCAATGGCTAAAGTTTCGTGTGCTTCTCTAGAAAGCGCACCTAAAGACATACCACCAGTACAGAAACGTTGAGCGATTTCGCTGACAGACTCTACTTCTTCTAAAGGAATAGATGGGCGATCGCTCGCAAAATCCAATAAATCTCTTAAAGCCGTTGCAGGTCTGCTTTTTAGATGCTGTTTATAAACTTCATAATGGTCATACTGCTTACCATCCACAGCTTTATGCAGCGCCTTCACCAGTTCCGGGCTATTACTGTGATATTCACCACCGGGACGATACTGAACAAAGCCCAAATTTTCCAACTTCTTAGCAGACAACTCAGGGAAAGCCTTACTGTGGAAAGAAAGCACTTCTTGAGCCAGTTCAGCACAACTTAAACCACCGATGCGGGAAGTAGTACCCCGGAAAGCTAAATTTAACAAATCGCCACCAATACCGATCGCCTCAAAAATTTGCGCCGCTTGATAGCTAGAAAGCAGGGAAATTCCCATTTTTGAGAGAATTTTCAACAAACCTGATTCTACAGCTTGACGATAATTAGCGATCGCCTGATCCAGAGTAATATTATTCAGCTTACCCCGTTCCCTAAACTGTTGAGTCTTAGGATCAGCCCACCAGTCACGCACCGTATCCAAAGCCATATAAGGACAAACCGCACCCGCACCATAGCCCAACAAACAAGCAAAATGGTGTGTACTCCAACATTGGGCGGTATGCACCACCAAAGAAGTCTTCATCCGCACACCTTCGCGGATCAAATAATGGTGAACTGCACCTACAGCCAACAAAGGCGGAATATAAGTCAAATCAGCACTGATACCCTTTTCACCACGTGGGGCAATCTTATCACTCAAGATCAAAATCTTCGCACCAGCCCGCACCGACTCCGCAGCTTGTTTTTGCAAAGATTCTACCGCCGCCTTCAAACCATCAGGACCTGCATCAATAGAAAACAGAGTTGATAAATCAGCAGTGCCAAAACCAGATAATTTAATCGCTTCTAACTCAGCATCAGTCAAAACAGGCGAATCTAACTTTAATCTTCTCGCGTGTTCTGGTTGCGGATCTAATAAATTACCTCTTTCTCCCAGTTCCACCGTCAAGGACATTACCAATTTTTCTCTTAACGGATCAATGGGTGGGTTTGTTACCTGGGCAAAACGCTGTTTAAAGTAGTTGTACAGCAGATGGGGCTTTTCTGATAAAACCGCCAAAGGAATATCATCACCCATAGAGAAAGTCGGTTCAGCACCAGTATTCGCCATCGGCTGAATAATCATTTCTGCATCTTCGCTAGTGTAACCAAAAGCGATCTGTTGTTGCAGTAAAGTTTGTTTATCGGGTATTTCAGAACTTTCAGTTACATAATGACCATTACCGTTACCATTACCATTGGATGACGGTTTTACCAAATCTGACAACTCTTGACGGTATTTTTGCAACCAATCGCCGTAAGGATGTAACTTAGCAATACGTTGTTTAATTTCCCAGTTCTTCAAAATTTCATTGCTGTTTAAATCTACAGCAATCATTTGTCCAGGTCCTAATCTACCTTTTTCGATAATACTGGTTTCTGGGAAATCAACTACACCCGCTTCGGAAGCAACTACGATATAGTCATCATTAGTAATCACATACCGCGCCGGTCTTAAACCATTTCTATCTAAAGTCGCACCAACTCTTTTACCATCACTAAATACCAACAGCGCCGGACCATCCCAAGCTTCCTGTAAACCACTGTAATATTCATAGAAATCAACAATTTCAGGATGACCTTTTAAAGAAGGTTGATTTTTGTAAGCCTCTGGAACCATCATCATTAAAGCTTCCAGGGGGCTACGTCCTGAACGTACCAATAACTCTAGCACGTTATCAAGAGTCGCAGAATCACTACTTTCAGTATTTACCAAAGGTTTAAATTCTTCAGCGCGTCCTTTCCAAATCGGATGATCTAAAGTAGCTTCCCGCGCCATCATCCAGTTAATGTTACCCAACAGAGTGTTAATTTCCCCATTGTGACCTAGTAACCGCATGGGTTGAGCTAGAGGCCACTTGGGCATGGTGTTGGTACTAAAACGACGATGATAAACAGCAAAGGCACATTTAAAAGCTGAATTTTTTAAATCTTGGTAAAAATCTCCCAATACCGCTGATCGCACCATACCTTTATAAACAATGGTACGGCTGGAAAGGGAGCAGACATAAAATTCTTCAGAAATATTTTTCGCCGCTTTTACCACACGACGACGGGTAAGATACATTTCCCGTTCTAGTTCATCACCGCTTTTATCAGCCGAAGAAAGAAAAACTTGTTCTATGTAGGGTTGGTTTTCTCTTGCTTGTATCCCCAAAACCTCTGGACGTACAGGAACTTTACGCCAACCCAGTACAGTTAAATTTTCTTCCTTTGCTACTTGTTCAAAGATTTCTTTAACTTTTTTGGCTGATTCCCCATCTTGGGGTAAGAAGATCATTCCTACAGCCATGTTACCAGTATTAGCAACTTTAAATCCTTCTTGTTGCAACAATTCCCAAGGAATCGCCGTCAAAATACCCGCCCCATCTCCAGAGTCTTGATCCGCACTACATCCACCCCGATGTTCTAAACAAGTCAGCGCATCTAAAGCTTTTGCCAAAATTTCATGGTTGGCAATATTGCAGCGATGGGCAATAAAGCCTACACCACAAGCATCCCGTTCTTCAACTAACCATCTTTGACCTTGATAAGTTGACCTATTTTCCATATTTGTCATTGTGATGTTTTGACCCTGATTCAATGATTGATGATTCATATTTTATTCCTGAAAGAATCGTGAAATTGTTGAGTTATTAATGTGACAAATGTTGCTACCGCAAAGAAAAAAATCTAAGATTTAGCGGTCGGGAAATACATAATCACTAAAAATTAAGGGAAAATTAGGGAAAAAAAATTTTAACTTGAGGTTTACATTTCTGCTCACCCATGTTAAAATAGCCGCGTTATTTTTTTAAGTGTTTATGCACCGCACTTTTAGAAGAAGTACCTTGATCTAGATAATTTGCTTTCCCTGACATTACGTTTATTACGTTTATTTAGATAGTGAAGCTTGGTGTTTTTTAATCCCCTTTTAGCCAGATATAGGCCATTTGTTCAGGATCACCATTTGGGATTTACCTGAGATTTAATTGCAAAAGAACATACCGCTATCTTTTGTCCAGCAATTTTCCTATTGCAGCAACAAGCACAGCGTATTACAAAATATAACACTATATGCCGTTATGTAAACCACTATATAAAACCTACTCAAATATACTTTGAGGTTAGTTTACTTCTTGCTTCATGTTGGTAATGTCGGCACTACCCCATTCACAGGCAAACACTGCCTAACTGATAGTTTTTAAGAGAATAATAACTGCGTTTAAATTCCTGTCAAATTCAAATCCACAGTTATCACACTTAAACACTCTTTCACTTAAAGAGAGCGTTTCTTTTTTTACAACACTATTTCTCTGTTTGAGAACTAGGAAACTATCTAGGGGTTGCTGAGAAAGTCTTTCCGTGAGGGCATAGGAGTCAGGAGTCAGGAGTCAGGAGTCAGGAGGAGATTTGAAAATTTCTTTGCCATCTCTTGAAATCCCAAAAAATGCACACTTTTTCCGGTATACCCTTCAAA
>NZ_JAQMTI010000082.1:0-23784 GCF_028329225.1 Sphaerospermopsis kisseleviana CS-549
ACTGGTGACTGGGGACTGGTGACTGGGGACTGGGGACTGGTGACTGGGGACTGGTGACTGGGTAATCAGTTTGATATTTCCCTATAAACTAATTACCCATTATCAATTATCAATTATCAATTATCAATTACCAATTACCAATTATGAGATTGTGGAATTTTTGGGTTAATACTTTAATTTTATCTAGTCAATATAATCCACCACGATTTATTGAATTGTTGATGTTGCTGCTGGCGATCGCCATGTTAATTATTTCCACAATTGTACCAGATACACCTTATTTGGTGCTGGGTTTAAGTTTTGTACTTGGGGCTTCAATTTCTATTTTGGTTCGGGAAACAATATCTATCAGGGAAAATGTTCACCCACCTCTTTACCAAAGATTAATTACCCAATTTACAGCTTGTCTTTTACTCAGTGTTAGTATTTATGGTTTTGTGGATTTAATTCGGTCTTTGTAAGGGTGATTGGTGATTGGTGATTGGTGATTGGGAAAAGGTCTTATTAATTAAGAATTACGAATTGCAAATTATATAATAAAAATTATGAAACTCAGTTTGTGCATGATTGTTAAAAATGAAGAAGCTGCTTTACCAAGGTGTTTGGAAAGTGTGCAAAATTTGGTGGATGAAATTGTAGTTTTAGATACGGGTTCAACTGATAAAACGCCGGAAATTGCTCAACAATTTGGTGCTAAATTACATTATTTTCAATGGTGTAATGATTTTAGTGCGGCGCGAAATGAGGCTTTAAAATATGTGACTGGTGACTGGGTTTTGGTGTTGGATGCTGATGAAGTTCTTGCACCAGAAATTGCACCACAAATTAGAGAAGCGATTAATACAGATGATTATATATTAATCAATTTGGTGCGTCAAGAAGTTGGTGCGACTCAATCACCTTATTCTTTGGTTTCTCGCTTATTTCGTAAACATCCAGAAATTAAATTTGAACGTCCTTATCATGCTTTGGTTGATGATAGTATTGCGGCGATTTTAAATAAAGAAACTTATTGGCAAGTTGGTTATTTACCACAGGTTGCTATTTTGCATACTGGATATCAAAAATCTGCTATTAACCAACAAAATAAATATGCTAAAGCTGCAACTGCTATGCTGGAATTTTTTGCAAATCATCCAGATGATGCTTATGTTTGCAGTAAGTTGGGGGCGTTGTATGTGGAAATGGGTAAAGTTAATGAGGGAATAGAATTATTAAATCGGGGTTTAATTCAGATTGTTGGTAGTCGCAAAAAAACAGATAAAAAACCTTTTGCTTGGTTGAAAGATTCACCTTCTAATCAGGTGAGAAATCTGTGGGATCAAGATATTCAAGAAACAAATTATGATATTTTGTATGAGTTAAATTATCATTTGGGTATTGCTCATACACATTTGAAAAACTATTCTTTGGCGATTTCTTATTATCAAGCGGCGGTTAAATTACCTATTTATCCTTTGTTGAAATTGGGAGGATATAATAATTTGGGTAATTTGTTGAAAGCTACAGGAGATTTTCCAGGGGCGAAAAATGCTTATGAAACTGCTTTGAAAATTGATGATCGTTTTGTGATTGGGTATTATAATTTGGGGATGGTGTTTAAAGCAATGGGTTTGTTTGTTGAGGCGATTGATGCTTATAATCATGCGGTTTTTTTAAATCCTGATTATGCGGAAGCTTATCAAAATTTAGGGGTGGTGTTGTTGAAAGTGGGTGATGTGAAGAATAGTTTGGCAGCTTTTGAATATGCGATCGCTCTCCATGAAAAAGATAATCCGCAAGAGGCTAAAAGGTTGCGTCAGGGTTTACAGGAAATGGGATTTTTGAGGTGACAGGTGACAGGTGACAGGTGACAGGTGACAGGTGACAGTATTTAAGAGTGTTTTCTGAAAACAAAAATAGAGATTTTTAGGTTTCAATTCCTCATAGGGATTATTGGAAATTTCAACTTGTCTGAATCAGGATGTCCAGGATTTTAGGATTTACAGGATTATGAGTAATTTTAACTGCAACCGCCACCACAACCACCACTGTTAAAATAATTTTTCAATCCCTAATAGGGAGTAATGGAAATTGCAATGTAACAGGTACTTCTGTTTCTGGTTGTTCTGTAAAGTTTCAATCCCTAATAGGGAGTAATGGAAATTGCAATACTACTTTACCGCTAAATATAGCTTTTTCTGCGGTGTATTAGGGTTTCAATCCCTAATAGGGAGTAATGGAAATTGCAATTAAAACCGCTCTGGTTAATTGGCAACCAGGGAAGCGGGAAGTTTCAATCCCTAATAGGGAGTAATGGAAATTGCAATTACATGGAAAGTTAAATCACCTAGTTTCAAAGTCGTGCAGTTTCAATCCCTAATAGGGAGTAATGGAAATTGCAATTGGTCAAAGGATGGTGAGGTAGTTGTTCCTCAAGGTTTCAATCCCTAATAGGGAGTAATGGAAATTGCAATAGCTATGACAGAAGTCGAGAGGCTATGGTTTTTTGCTGTTTCAATCCCTAATAGGGAGTAATGGAAATTGCAATAGCAGTTGGAGTTCTTAAGAACTCAGCTAGATGCAGTTTCAATCCCTAATAGGGAGTAATGGAAATTGCAATCTCAGAGGGAGTACCTTGAACACCATCCCAAGGACGTTTCAATCCCTAATAGGGAGTAATGGAAATTGCAATCAACTACAATGCTCTGTGCCGGGATTTTGTGGGCCGTTTCAATCCCTAATAGGGAGTAATGGAAATTGCAATGAATTAAAAGACCAAAAGCTTGGTCAGGGCTTTGAAGTTTCAATCCCTAATAGGGAGTAATGGAAATTGCAATTTGTTGAGCAAGTATACTGTCCAGGAGCTGGTAACGTTTCAATCCCTAATAGGGAGTAATGGAAATTGCAATACTTCTGGCAGGATAGTATTAGCTATCTTGCGCTGGCAGTTTCAATCCCTAATAGGGAGTAATGGAAATTGCAATTTTTGGAGCTAAAGCAAGTGCTTACGATATTAGGTTTCAATCCCTAATAGGGAGTAATGGAAATTGCAATACTCATAGGTGGTCTTTTTTTTGAATAGTTTAAAGTTTCAATCCCTAATAGGGAGTAATGGAAATTGCAATAAGAAGAATCAGAAATTAGAGCCAAATACGCTGAGTTTCAATCCCTAATAGGGAGTAATGGAAATTGCAATAACTTTGCAGATTGCCCATACCCAAGGAAGGTAAGTTTCAATCCCTAATAGGGAGTAATGGAAATTGCAATGGTATACTTTCCAGAAGAGATAGCTTGGGTAAACTGTTTCAATCCCTAATAGGGAGTAATGGAAATTGCAATAATGTCTGATTATATATTTGTACCAAGAGGTAATGTTTCAATCCCTAATAGGGAGTAATGGAAATTGCAATTAATACTACTCTAACAGATACTTATCTGACTCTTGTTTCAATCCCTAATAGGGAGTAATGGAAATTGCAATAACCAGCTTATGGTAAGCAAAAAGAAGGATTCGAGGTTTCAATCCCTAATAGGGAGTAATGGAAATTGCAATCCCAAAAGGTTGGACTGTTGTTGCTAACCCTGACCGTTTCAATCCCTAATAGGGAGTAATGGAAATTGCAATTAATAAGGAGCGTAAGCTCTATGAATACCACTGGAGTTTCAATCCCTAATAGGGAGTAATGGAAATTGCAATTAGACCTGCACCTCCCAAGCCTAGAATACCTACACTGTTTCAATCCCTAATAGGGAGTAATGGAAATTGCAATAGCGGGCGGCTGAAAGCCTATATATATGTAGTTTTCAAGGTTCAGTTGCGCGGATGATATAATAATAGTCGATTTCAGAAATTGTGTCAAGGGGTAAAATGGCTGAAACTCTTGCTGTGTAAAGTGCGCGGGTGGGTGAGTTGGATAAAAATCATGAAAGCCTTGTATAGAGATAATTTCAGCCATTTTTTGTTCACCTAAAATTTTTACACCCACCCATCCGCGCATCAAGCAAAGAAAACAGTGTGATCGCGGGGTTGCTCACCACCGATTCTTTCTATCTTACCGTGACAGCAAGCACAAAGGAAATAGAAACGGATGCTGTCAGTATCAGCCTTGATCAGCTTATGGAGACGCGATCGCAGTTTGGCATACTGAGTATCAGTCAATTCACATTCAAAAATACTATACTGTACCCATTGGCCATAAGACTTGAGGATATTGTGAATTTTAGTCCGCCGCTTATCCTCAGAAATATCGTAAGAAACAACAACATTCATAAATTTGGTAATTGGTAATTGGTAATTGGTGATTGGTGATTGGTGATTGGTGATTGGGTAATAAACTATTTACTGTCACCTAAAAACTGTCACCTATCACCTAATAAACAAAGGTGGATACTTGTCAGTTGTTCCCATCAAATATTTAGCTAATAACCGAGCTTGTAATTCAAAAGATTCTCGATAAGTACATTTTTTACCCATTACTGGATGTTTAAAATCTGATTGTTTTTTCTTCTCATAATTAGTGAGAAAAATTTTCCTACCTTCAGCAGTAAGAGAAACAGCATTACTCAAGGGTTCACTAATAAAATCATCTGGCTTTAAAAGTTGTTTATTCAACAAAGTCAAAACCAAAGAATCAACCACCAAAGGTCTAAATTCCTCCATTAAATCCAAAGCTAAAGAAGGACGATTATAACGATCAAAATGGAGATATCCCAAATAAGGATCAAAACCCACAATATTTACAGCAGCTTGGATATCATGACGTAATAAAGAATATCCAAAACTCAACAAAGAATTTACCGGATCTGTAGGTGGACGACGGACACGCTTAGTAAATTCAAAATTAGGATTAAGAATTAGGCGATTAAAACAACCAAAATAAATCGCACTACCAGCACCCTCTAAACCACGCAAAGAATCAATATTTTCAGTTTTATCAATCGCTGCAATGACATTTTCTAAAGGAGTAATATCAGCAGACAAATCAAGATTATCAGATTCTCGTTGACGACGCACCAGAAGTTGACGATAATTTTTTAATTTTCCCCTCACAAAACCCTGCACAACATGAACTGATTGAGGTGTATTTCCCGCAGCTTGCCATTGAGCTTTTCTCACAAAAATATTACCAGACATTTCTGGTTGTAACTGTCCTAAATAATGACCTCTTTCATCAATAAAAGATAAAGGAATGTGACGAGTCATCAACTCAGAAACCACCGCTGGTGAAACAGTAGAACGACCCAAAACCACTACACCATCTAACTTAATAAATGGTACATCTATGATAGTTTTCTTATCGAACTTAACATTAATTCTTTCATCAACCTTACCGATAAAAGAATCAGCTTGTGAAATGTAAAGAGTACCCATGATAAAATCCTCAAAATAAGTGACAGTTTTTAGGTGAGAGGTGACAGGTGACAGGTGACAGGTGACAGTAAATAGTTGATTACTCAATCACCAATTCATTATCAATTGTCAATTATCAATTATCAATTAACTTGCTTCTTGATAACGTCCAACTTTATCAACAGCTTGGGGTAAACATCGAAAAAATAAACTACAACCATCACAGCGTTTTGTTTTCACAGGATTTGGCATTGCACCTGTAAACAACAACATTTTTACAGCTTCAATAGTGGCAATAGTATTAGCTCGTAATTCTGGAGTAATTTCTACTAATTGACGTTGATGAGTTTGGGCATAATAGATATAACCAGAATTGATATTTTTCCCCGTCATTTCTTCCAAACATAAAGCCTGAGCGCACACTTGTAATTCATCATTATCCCATTCTCCTTTGCGTCCGCGTTTATATTCAATAGGGTAATATTCACCATTTTCAAATTCAATTAAATCAGATTTACCAACTAATTGATATTGATCAGATTTAAGATAGATAGCCCGTATTTGGTAAGTTTCATCTCTGTTTAATTCGCTCATTGTATGAACTCGTTCATGTAAACTTGTGCCTTCAATAGTGTATTGATTATCTGTAAATTCACCAGCACAATGAATTAACCAACAACGATGGGGACAGTAGGAATATTGATTTAATGAGGCGATGTTAACGTAATCTTCTGGAGAGGTGATAGAGGATAGCATATAGTATTCCCAATTTGATTTTCAAAACAATAAACAAACTAATTTGTAGGTTGGGTTGAGAAAACCCAACAAAATTTTTTCCTGTGATGATGTTGGGTTTCCTTGCGTCAACCCAACCTACTTTCTTCTGGCCATACCCATTCCCATAGTCGTTTTTCTCCCAATACCTGCATATAAAGCGCAGTCAGCTAAAGCATTAATTTGTTTAATTCTTGTTGCTTCCACATCCCCTAAAATGCGATAACTAATGTCACCTAGACAACCAATAAATTTATTTTCATAGTTGCTAATAACTTCAGTTCTGATATTAAAAGCACTAGGATAAATTGATTCCATGGGAATATGAGTTAATTCAATTCCACTATATTTATTCCACCTACTAAGCAAACTATTAAAAACAGATTCTTTGGTAGGTAAAACATTATCAAAACCACCTTGACGAAAAGCTACAGGTGTAGAAAAGATAAAATTAATGATCCTTTCTGTGTCACTTGCCTGTTCATATAATTGAGGATATGTACAAACATTAGCCCAAGGTTGGGTAGATTGGGGTGTACCTTGAATGCTGGTAATAAATAAATTAGCAGATCCTAAATGCCAAGGTTGTTCCGGGTTAAGATTCAACCATAAAGGTGTGAGTTGACTAAATAAATTGTCATCTAATAAAGAGATGCGCCACCAACAGGGAGTACCAGCAGGAATTGGTTGTTGATGATTATATTGTAGGATCAGGAATTGAGTTTTATTTCTGTTTTGGATTTGTAAAGGTGAGAGAGTAAAGGCTTTATCAGCGTTTGATTCGTGGAGATAGTTGCCTAATTTTCTATCAACAGAACTGACTAGATTCAGGAATAAGGCGTGATAGTGTCTACCGGAGAGGAAATTGGGGTAGATGGGGGATTGGGGGGTGATATTGAGGATGAGACTGTGGGGCATAATTATTAATGGTTAGTAATTTCTTAAAGCCCCCCTTTTTAAGGGGGGTTGGGGGGATCTGAAATTTTAAGCCTTAAATGTGTACTGCATTTGTTTGGGAAGTTTTACATTTTTGAGGTCATCAAAATAGTAATATTCTCCTCGCGTTTTTACATTTTGACTCAGGCTAACTGGAGGCATATTTACCGCTAAATGAGTGCTTGAACTAGAATCCGCATTAGGGGGTCTAAGTCATCAGGAACACGATAACTATCAAGTCCTTGAATGAGATGTTTATTAATGCGATCTAGTTGAGCAAATTCCCAGATTTTGCCAGTGGTAACTGAACCAATAATGTGAGTTTGTTGTGGATTTTCTTGCCATTGATCTAGGGCGATTAATTCTGCAAAAAGTTGTGTCATACCATAATCTAAATCTTCTTTTTTAGCTTCAATTACTAAGAGGTTATGGCGATTTTTGATGAGATAATCAAAGTAACCTTGTAGTTGTTCACTGACTTTAATTTGATATTCAATTCTCACCTGTGATTTTGTATAGTGAACTAAGTCTAAAATGATGGGAGAAATTAATACTTCTCTGCGACTTGTTTCATTAGCTAAATCAAAGTATGGGAGAATTTCATCAAGTCTTTCTTGCAGTTCTGTTAATCGGTCTAGGTTTTGTTGATATTGGGGTAAATTCAAACGTTTTCGAGTGAATGTATAGCCAAATTCTTGAGCAAAATCTTGAGGGGAAATGTGCATCTCAAAATATTTGCTAAAGGTATAAGACTGAGAGGGATCGAGAATGGTCATTATCTAATTTTCCTCAGTTTCAATCTCGGTAATTTGATCATTTTCTAAACGATAAAGAAATTTATAGGTGTCTGGAATGAGGTTTAATTGATGACCTTAGATAAGTCAACACATAGATAAATTGCAATTTATGGGCGGGCAAGACTTGTACTGAGCTTGTCGAAGTATGCCCACCCCACAAAAGTTATAAGCCCCCTTTTTTAAGTTGATGGGGATCTGAGATTTTAAGCCTTAAATCTATATTGCATTTGTTTGGGAAGTTTTACATTTTTGACATCATCAAAATAGTAATATTCTCCTCGCATTTGCACATTTTGAATTAGGCTAACTGGAGGCATATTTACTACATCATAGCTAATTATTTGATTAGTAAACATGACATCCAAAGGATTTAAGGGATGAGTACAGGTGAATAAATCAGTTTTGGTTTTGGGTGGTGGTAATAGATCCGTTTTAATTTCTGCTTTACTCATCCATTTACCTAAACGAATCCATTTAGGTAATTTGATTTCTTTTTGAGAAATTAGAAAGAACTCAAATTGACTTTCTGGTGCTAATTCACGAATACGTCCATAGGTAGGTATATTCTTACTAATTTGCTCCATTTTGACGTGATAATTGAGGTTAGCCCATTTATAAGTATGGGTAACATAAGCAGATTCTAAAGGACGCGCAGGTGTAATATAAATACCTTGATGATTGAGAGGTTCTAAATCTCTTTCATAATGAGGTATATGTTCTGCGTCGTAATAGCTGCTTTTTGCTAAACCAAGAGCGTAAGTTAGAGCATAATTATGTAAATATTGCTCTGTTATGTACAGTCTACCTAATTCACGAGTAGCAAAATACACTGGATCTTGTAAGGTAAGGAGAAGACGATAAATTTGCATACATTATGTTTCCTCCTCTTCAGAGGTATTCTTTTTATTTTTCTTTTTACCTCTGGTATTAGTATTTTCCGCTTTTTCTTCTTTCAAAACACCTGCGGCTTTTGCATAATTTAGAGTATCTTGTGTTAATGAGTTCATCCATTGTTTGAAATTATCTTCATTACCAAGAATAGATTGAGCTTCATTTTGAAGAGATACAAGTGCTTCTTTTGAAATTAATTCATAAAAAACTCCGTCTTTTTGAATTAATTCATTAACAGCTTGTTCTGTAGCTGATGTGATAGCAGTGGTGTCATAAGGAGGTAAAACATCTCCAATAATGTCGTAAATTTTTTGAGTTAATCGCAAATTGCTGAAAATTTCACCATCAGCAAAGATTATGGCTACAACTGTATTTCTGACTTGTCCAGTTCGTGTAGTTTGAGCGCCATAACGTTTGGTACGTTGTAAATTATTCAGCAGATACAAAAATGTATTTGGTGTTGGATCGCGTAATGTAACCACACTGGGAAAAGGAATTTCTGGTAACACATGATCTTGTTCACTAAAACGATTAGTGGTGTCTGTTCCTTGTGTCATTGTTCCATCTTCATAGGGTGCATTCAGGGTAAAAGTTCCGTGAGATTCTTCATATTTAGGAACAGCGTAAGCAGAATCTATAAAAACTTTGGATTTTTCTGAACCAGAATTATCTGCACCACCTTTACCTACTGCATAACCGTAAATAACACAATCAGGACATACTCCACAAGGATTTTCATTGTAAGCGCAGTCTTTTTTATGTTGATTTTTAATCTGGTCGTAGATTTCATAACGCCGCAATAATTCACGTCCTGTTAAACGTTCAGGAGTGGTTTGCTTACGTTTGAAAAGCACTAAACGACTAATTACTTGTGAATCATTAATTCCTGCTCTAACTCTGGCTACGTTTAGTTCTCCATCAGTTTTAAATACTGCATAAGAATCTGTTTCTCTGAGAACTATAAAGTGAGCATATTTAGCTCCAGGAATACGAGGAATAGATTCTTGAAAATGTTTTTTGTACTGTTCAAACATTAATTTGACTCCTTATTGTCTGATGTTTGTGTTTTTTCTTCAGGTTTCTTGATGTACTGTTTGATATACCAAGCCTCCGACGCATGACGAATCAGATTAATATTTTGTCTGAGAAGCGATCGCTCTGCCCTACAATAGTTCTGAAATACCTCTTTGACAAAGTATTGAGAAAAGTCTTGAATGACAGTTTCACGCTGGCTTTTATCCTTAACTACTTCCGATGGTATATAACCTTCATTATTGTTATTGAGTACACCATCTACCAGAGAAAACAAGTAACCCTCTATCATTAATTGCAGGTCATATTCAGCCGTATTCGGTTGACTTTCTAAGATGACTTTTGCAGCTATATTTAAAGGTCGAAGCCTTGTATATGCAGAGGGATTTTTAGCTGATGCTCGATAAAAACGAGCATATTTATCAACTAAGTCTTTAATCATGTTCATGGGGTCTTCACCTTTGTAGTAATCAATCAAAAGTTGGTAATAATTCAGCAATTTTTTAGCAACAATAATTGCTGGATCACTAAACTGATTTGTTTTTTTCTTGCGTTCCTCCTTTTTGATATTTTCGATTATGCGATCTGCATAGTGAAATACATACAAAGGGCTAGTATCCAAAGATTGTGAAACATTATTTAAAGCATTCCAGACGGTAAAATTTCTACTATCGCGGTATGCTTGGGATGTTAAAGCATACACAGCAAAAGCCGCAGGAATAGCAGTAATCAATTCATTTAAACGGAAACTAGATTGTTTGATACTGTGTTGCCAGTAGGTATGTACACCATCCAAAATCGCAGTTTCTTTAAAATCTGCTCCTGAGTCGTATGGTGGAAGAGTTGAACGACTAGCAACTAATTTAACGCCAAAGGTTAAAGGTGCAATTAATGTTAGTAATGCTGGTATATGCCATACTTCGGTATCAGTTGGTTTTTTAAATAATGCGGGAACTCCTAAAAGATAATAGCCGTGCATTTGTCCTTCTGGATATTCCACTTTTTCAACTCGTCGTTTCTCATTTTCTTTAGAATCAGCACTTACTCTAAAAACATCTGCACGAGGTATGTATTTAGGGTCATAGTTATGTTTTGCTAACTCTTTATCTAAATCAGAAAAGACATTTTGAGCAAAGCTTTTATAGGCTCGGTTCATAATTCGAGCGGTTTCTGGCGTGAAATAATAATCTGGATAAAGATGCAGGTAAATAATATCATCATCAGCTTCTAAACCCCGGTTTAAAGAATAACTACGCAGTAGTTTTTCAGCTTGGCAAACTGTACAAATTCCACGTAAAGACTCTTTAGAAAGGCTTGTAACTCGTTTGTTAGTGTAACTAGAAAATTCCTCTCGTACATCAAACGCACTATTACAAACAGCACATATTGGTTCACGTTTACGATTGGCTTTGTTGCGGTGATAACGATTTAATTCTTTTTCAAAATCGTGTTTTTTATCACTGTCACTAAGATCCAAAACTTGAGCAATATAACTATCAAGAAAAGCGAAGGATTTTAAGCGTTCTGGTTGTCCCCATTCTGTAACCACTTGTTGGATGGCTTTTAACATTACATTTTCAAGTTCAGTATCATTTAAATTGCCATGTTTACCAATGTAATGGCCAGCCAAGTAATACCATCCAAGAGGTTTACCACCAGGTCTAGGAATATTAAGTAAATCTTCCAGATAATCTTGCATATCAAGCGCCTTGAGTAAAGCTTGAGTTGCATTCTCATAGGAAGTTTTATAATAAACTTCTAAAACACCTACTAATCCTCTAAGTCCTTCTCCTAACCTATCTACCTGTAGATTAGTCGGATAATCAAAATTCAAATTTTTTAACTCAGTAGAAATTTCTTGTATTTCTTCCTTTCGCTTTCCACTCATTGGGGTTCTTTGATTACCCAGGAAATTAAATATTTGCCGAATAAGCGTTTCCGCAGCATCATTAATTTCAGCTACTTCAAGCATATCTGGCTTACAGCTAATAATCCCTTTTGTTTTATCACGTTTGATAAGATTACTCAAACCTTTAGTAGCAGTTTTTAGGATTTGCGATCGCACTATTTCAGCTAGATTAGATAAATCTGGTTTTTCACTATCCTTTGGTGCAAAGTATGTAATTCCATCAGGAAAGAATAAAAAAGCTATCCATCCAACTTCCTTGGCTTTATCTAATACTGCATTGTGAATTATTTGAGTTAATAACCCCCGGTTTTCTATGGTTCGATGGTGGCGAATAACATATTTATCTTTTAACCTACGTCGTACAATTGCCCGAATCTTTTCTTCATATAAACTATCTGGACGATGAGCCATAGACGCTAATAAATCAGCAAAACGGACAAATTCAGCTAAACCCATTAAATCTTCAGGAGATAATTTTATATCTTGGAAATTAGCAAGAGTCAAATTTGCTCCTCTTGCATCTTCAGCATTTTGAGCGAGGAAAGCTATATCTTGCCAATATTCACTGCTAATAAATTTCCACAGTCCTAAAGTTTCCGCCCAAATATTAAAATAATGATGGTATTTATCCCCTTCTTTACCATCCATCCGCACATTACCCAATTGCTTGAGTACAATTTTATTGAGATCGTGCAGAGTCACAGCAGCTAAATACAACCTTTGTTGAAGTTCCTCTAAATTGGCTAATTTAACTAGAGTCCAACCACCAACAGCAGCATTTAAAAGATGTATCGCTAAACTTTGATCTGGAAGGTCAACCAATTTATTGATTATCTTTTCTTTCTTATCTGGGTTAACATTAACAGCTAATTCCTTAGCCGCTTCTAAACTCATTCCCTTTGCTGGTTTAAGGCTGAAAGAATCAAGAATATTAGGAAATACCTTTTCTATCCAATCTCGCAGAACTTGATCCTCAGCATTATTTAAAGTCTCTAATGCTAAAACTACTAAAGGAGGTTCTTTTTCTGGTATAACTGGCTTACCATAACTTTCAGGTGTTAACCAATCTAAATTATCTATCATTGTTTACTCTCCTGCAAAAAATATTTCATTAGTTTTTTGCCAATAAAGAAGACTATCTAACAGCAGTGCATCTAAACCAAAAGCTACAGCATATTCTTGATTACTAGAATCAACTACTTTATGTAGCTCAAACAAAGCAGGTAATCTATAACGTCGGCGCAATGTTTTGATATCATATTTACCAGGATTAGCAACACAAGTTGTAATTGATAAATATTCAAGTTGTTCATTTATCTTTTTAATTGCTC
This sequence comes from Sphaerospermopsis kisseleviana CS-549, assembly GCF_028329225.1. Taxonomy (NCBI): domain Bacteria; kingdom Bacillati; phylum Cyanobacteriota; class Cyanophyceae; order Nostocales; family Aphanizomenonaceae; genus Sphaerospermopsis; species Sphaerospermopsis kisseleviana. Next base: position 13,003 of record NZ_JAQMTI010000082.1, read on the forward strand.
GATGACGACACTGTATAAAAAACCCTTTTCTTGCTTGTGCTATGTTGAGTTGTAACCTATCTAATTTGTATGTAAAAATTAGTGCTACAGGTTCATAGCTACTTAAATATTGTGTGATCTTTACATATATTCCCAAATTATTTTTATAAAATGGTTCATTGAATCTCTCACTTATTTCTTTTGCTTCCTCCTCAGATATAAGTTCAAAATCTGTTCCTGCAAGTAAACGTAGTAAACTCATACTTTTCACTGCGTTTGTATCTGGGTCATGAATCCAGACATCTAATTGTCCTGTTCCTCGAAAAGTTGACAAATCCTGAGTAATTACTTTGTGTTCTTTCAGTTCATTTAACCTAGACCAATAAGGAGTTGTACCCACAATTCGATTAGCTTCTTGCTCATAACCTGCAATCAAAGTTTGATATTGATCTTTTTGTTGACTAAGCAAACAAAACCTAATTGTAGAAAGAACACAACCCCAACGGCTTAAATATCGCTCAAATTCTTGAGGCTTTTGGTAGACTTTTTCTTTAACATTTTGGAAAAAACTTTCTCTGTCTACTTCAGTTTCATTACCATAAATTTCAGAAAACTTATCCTTTACCCAATCTGGAACTAAAGCTATTGCTTGGTAAATTGGAAACCCATCATGTCTTCCTAGTCTTCCTAAACGCTGAATAAACGTACCTGCATCTAAAGATTCATAAACCAGAAAATTGATCTCAAAATCTACACCAACATCAACTGTAGAAGTTGCAATAATTAATTGTTTACTCATTGCATCTTCTCTAACTTTTGCACCAGTTAGCCCTGTATTTTCTCCTATACTTAAACCTAAGTTGGCATTTTCTAAAGTTTTTACTATTCGTTTAGCAGCAAATACACTATTAGCAATTATCAGTCCTTTAGAATTAGGATATTGAGAAAAGAATTTTTTAATATATTCTAAATTCTCAATTACCCAATTTTCAATTCCTCCATTACTTTGCTCAGATGTAACTAAATCTAAATCTACTTCATGTAAAATTCTCCGATGAGTTTGACTTTTTTCTAACCCATGTTCATATTCACCTTGAATAATTTTAGTAGTAATACCTGCTTTATCAAGAACTTTTAATAAAACATTATCTGGGGTAGCAGACAGAAAAAGAAATTTTGCTGCAAAACGCTCTCCTACACTTGCTCTATTAAAAGCAATACCATCCAATACATTAGCAATTTGTGGAGCATGAAAAATATGAAATTCATCAAATACTATGTAGCGGTATTGATTAAACCAAGTTTCAGCTAAACGAGCTTTGTTACCACCTCTACTATCGTAATGTAAGCGATGAATCAAAGTAAAAATATCAGGATTGGTGACAACTATATTATTATCATCAGCTACATTTCTTAGTGTTTCAAGTTTGTTAAAACCTTCTTCACTCATATATGAAGCTAATTTAGATCCTGTGAGTTCACCTACTTGTAACTCAAGATTAAATTCTTTTCTCCATTTTCCTATTTGTTTTCCTTGATCACGAATAAGCTCATTTGTAGGATAGTTAAATAAACCTTTTCCTAATAAACCTGTTCCTAATCCACTTGTTTTATCAAAAAACTCTGGAAGTAGCGCAGCTAAAGTTTTACCGTCACCAGTTAAAGCAGTGTCAAAGACAACTTGATAATTTTTGATTGCATCCCAAACTTCTTGTTGATGGGTAACAAGTTGGATATTATTAACTGATGTTTGGGAATATTTAGACCATGTAGAAAGTAGTTTTATTTTCATAAATCACCCTGTTAAAAAATATTAAAATTTCCTGTTAGATATTTTCTCCTTCCAATGTAATTAAATAAGCGTTGATTTCTTTCATGACCAACTAATCTCCGTGCGTAAATTAAACAGGCTTGCACATCTTCCCTTTCTAACCAGGGATATGCTTCTAGCAAAGTTTCAATGGTATCTCCTGCTGCTAACATTCCTAAAATATGTTCAACAGCTAGACGACGACCACGAATTATGGGTTTACCGCCAAAGATTTAGGGGTTAAATGTGATTCTTTCTAGTAATGTTTGTTCGTTCATTGTTTACCTATTTAGCGAAAAATGCTTTATTTGGATCAATGGAAATTCTGGACAGCAAATTATCATCGGTCATAGTTTTTAACCTCACTAGCTACTATTTTTAGAAAATGGGAGTAGGAGAAACTACCCCCAGTATGTCAGAAATTCTTTTTAAGTGTTGCCTATGGCGAGCGAAGCGATCGCTTTTGACTCTTTTACTAATCTATACTCATACTTTTGACCGTGAGTACGTCTTTTTTCAAATTGATAACCTTGTTTCTTGAGAACGTGCATAGTTGCAGAAAACCGATGACTCACTTTTTCTACTAACTCATCTGTAGAATGCCAGCAAGCATCTGACATCACTTCAAGCATACGATCAGCTAAGTTTTCTTTCATAAAAACAAATATCCCAGTAGGTTTATCCTAAAAAGTTTTTTATCCCCCTTGTATACAGATACAATAACTGTAAATCAGCAATATGTCAATAATGTAGTTACACTTTTTAGATGAATAGGAAAAAAGAAACAATTACACTGTCAATTCCGGCTGGAACAAAGGAACAACTAGAAGAAATCGCCCGCAAATTGCGGATCTTCTGGGGAAAATCCCCTAGTATATCTGGTTTACTTGTAGCGATCGCCCAAAAAGAGTTTGAGGTCGGTGAACCTTTCACCCTCAACTGCACACAAGTAACCGCACTCCAGCAAGCTATAGGAATACTCAAGGATTCCGGTTTTATTGAACAAGCGCAAACTGTCTCTAGTTTGTTACTTGAACGCGGACAACTTGAACAACCGATGCGTCAATTACTACTTCAACAAGTCAGCCAACCGACGGAAGCATGGCGCATACTTGCAGATCAATTTCGCCAAAGTCAACAACCATTTCACTTACTCTATACCAATTCTCAAGGACAGGATGTATCATTTACAGTGCGTTATGCGGAAATTGCTTTTGAGGAAAAGCGTTTTTTCTTAAATATTTGGTGTGATGAAACTGAAGATATTGTCAAACCTGACTTTCCAGAACTTATACACAACCGTTGTTTACGTCTGGATAGAATCAAAGGTGTTGTCCCAGTGAACGGACAATGGCGGCATGAAGGGCTAGATACCCTAAAAATACACTTACACTTTTATGGGGGAATGGTGAAAGCTTATGAAGCAAAACCCAATGACATCAGTAACGAAGTTGTAGGAGAAGTGCGTCAAGTGGTAAGAAAAGTGTCAAACCCTTTTTGGTTGGTGCGGGAAGTGTTGCGTTATGGGGAAAACTGCGAAATAGTCTCACCGGAAAACGTGCGATCGCTCATCAAGAAAAAACTGATAGAACAATGTCAAAAATATGACATTTTATAGGTGACAGGGAACAGGTGACAGGTGACAGTTAAGAAAAGAGGTGGGGACATTGGTATCAACTTAACATAAAACCTCTATCGCGCAAGGAACTCAAGTTCCTTGCTAATAGAGAAAGTCATCTAAAGATGACTAAACACTAGGAAAATTGATTAGTCCGTTTTAACGGACTTGAGCTATGAGACAGAGAATTTATTCTCTGGCGGGTGTGGAAGCTAACAGATAAACCCCTACTAAAAAACTACTTTCTGTCACCTGTCACCTATTCACCGTCACCTATTAGATCCGAGAACGCACAAACTTCTCTAACCTATCCATCCCCTTTTCTATAGTTGCCATATCCGTAGCGTAGGAAAGGCGGATGTTATCATCAGCACCAAAAGCTACACCAGGAATAACAGCAACTTGCAATTCTTCTAACAAAGCGTTGCAAAAATCCAAAGACTTCAAACCGGTTTTGCTGATATCTGGGAACAGGTAAAAAGCACCATCGGGTTTAGGACAACTTAACCCCGGAATAGCGTTAAGTCTGTCATACATCACCTGACGACGTTTGGCGAACGCTTGACGCATTTCCTCTACACATTCTTGGGAACTTTCCAAAGCAGCGATCGCCCCATATTGAGCAAAGGTACACACATTAGATGTACTATGTCCTTGAATGGTACTCGCTGCTTTAATAATTTCCAATGGTCCGGCTAAATAACCTAAACGCCATCCTGTCATAGAATAACCCTTAGCAAAACCATTACTGATCAAAGTCCGGGCAAAAATATCCGCACCTAAAGAACCAATACTGATATGCTCTGTACCATCATAGAGGATCTTTTCGTATATCTCGTCAGAAACAACTAAAATATCAGCATCAACAATTACCTTAGCTAAAGCCTTAATTTCCTCTGGTGTGTACACCATCCCTGTGGGGTTAGAAGGGGAGTTAAGGACAAATAACTTAGTTTTTGGGGTAATCGCTTTTTTTAGCTGTTCTGGGGTGATTTTGTAGCCTGTAGAAGCATCTGTATTGACAATTACCGACTTCCCACCAGCTAACGTTACCATTTCGGGATAACTTAACCAATAGGGTGCAGGGATAATCACCTCATCACCCGGATCAATTAATGCCACAATCAAATTGTAGAGAGAATGCTTACCGCCATTGGTAACTAACACATTCTCTGATTTATAATCAAGACCATTATCGCTTTTTAGCTTGTTGGCGATCGCTTCCCTTAACTTGGGTTCACCAGCAGCAGGACCATACTTAGTTTTTCCTTCCTCCAAAGCTTTAGCTGCGGCTGCTTTGATATGGGCTGGAGTGTCAAAATCTGGTTCTCCCGCGCTAAAACTACAAACATCAATACCCTCAGCTTTCATGGCCTTAGCTTTAGCTGCGATCGCTAAGGTGATCGAGGGTGTCACCTGACTTACTCTTGCTGCCAGTTTCATTCTACTTCTTTAAGCCAATCTCTATCATTTATCAGGATATCTCAGATTATTGGTTATTAGTCATTAGTCATTAGTCATTAGTCATTAGTCATTAGTATTTATTCTTACTGTACGGGCGAAGCATTCGGGCAATCAATTATCAATTTTATGAAAAGGCTATTTTCCGAATGCTTCGCCCCTACTGACTCCTAAAAATTAATTACTAAACATTTGCACTGCATAAATACTACCATCTTTCCCCATAGCTATGCCATAACCAAACTTTTTATATTCTGGTAAAAGAATATTCTTTCTATGTCCATTACTATACATCCAACCACGTTGGAATTTTTCCACCTCTCCATAAGTTAACCCTAAACCTGTTCCTGAACTTTAGAACCATTATAAAAACCAAGATTAGAAATTTGAAACAAAGAAAGTTCACTCCAGAAATAGTTAATATCCAAAGGATACCCACGCAAAGCTTGGCTAATAAAGTGCATAGTAGGAGGAGTAACCCACAGCACCATAAATAAAAGTGAATATCGCCACCAAAGATTAAATTTCTTGATTTTTTTCTTACTATTCATAGTTCAAAATATATGTTGGTAATGCACTAAGAAGACTTACGCAAAATAGGACTAAAAAGCTGATTATTGCGTAGGGGTAATTCATGAATTACCCGTACTCATGAATTACCTGTACTTTCGTGATCTTTTGCGTAAGTCCTGACTAATAAAGAATTTATCCCCCTTTTTTAGATAAAGGTTAGGAGGATACCCCAGTTCTTCAACTCACAAACTAAAACTTTGAAAAAAGTCTGAGAGAATAGTTTACAATCCTAGAAACATTAAGAAACTTTCCCACCAAGAAGTTGAGATATTTCCCACAGAGATTCTCATTTTTTGGCGAATGTCTTGAATTTTCCAATTTGTCAACTGGGCTAAAGTTTGTGCTTCTTTTTCAAAACGTCGGGGTAATGATCTTTTATATTCTCTCCCCGCAGAACATTGTAAATTACCTGTAAAGGGATGTTGTAAAACATAACGTCCTTGAAAAGATTCCCGGTTAGAAGTTGTTTGAAACATCAAATCTTCAGGAAACTTATTGCGAGTATAGCGAACGTGCAAACGAGTGATGTAAACATTATTATTAGAAAACGGAAAACCAAAACCTGGTGCGATTCTATTATTGTTATTACCATTATTATCTAACCAAAACACACCAGCTTGTTTGAGTTCTTCAGTATTGAGAGGTTGAGCAGAACAAGGATCACAATTACCCATATCCCAAGCATATTCTAAAAATGCTACTTTTTTATCTTCTTTGGTGTAAGAAGTTTGGAACATAGATTTATAAAAATCCCCAAATTCATTTTTCACAAACACAGGAATATTCATATTAGAAGGAATTTTTACTGTGCGGTAGTTAGTAACTTCTGCTTGTCCTTGAGGTGAGAGAATATAAACAATCAAATCTTGTTCAGTATTAGCATTAATCATACCCAAACGAATGGGTAACATAAACTTGGGTGATTCATAAGCAATTTGTAAAGGTCTGAGAAATTGATAACCAGATTCCTCAAATTTATCTAAGTTGACTTTAGCAACAAAGAACTTCATAGAGGAACGAATGTAAGGTTTTAATAATTGATTTGCACCTCTGGGAATTTTATAACCATTGCTATTTAACCAAGTTTCCAAACCATTAGATTCTTTAGCACTGAGGATTAAAATATCATATTCACCCACATTAAACCGTGCCTCAACCGTCACACCCAAACTGTTATCTGCCATTGCTTTTTCTTCAGAACTTCCACCTCTTGCAGCAGCAGTTGGTGCTAACATTGACTGTGGTCTTATTTGTGGAGAACAAGGATCTTCATCAAAATATTCTACCAATCTAGGGGCGCTAAAAGCATCTAATCTTTCAATAATATTAGGTTGAGCAACCCGCACTTGTTCCTCTTTGATGACTGTGGGTACAGGTACGACAACTGCAAAATCTTTAATGTCACCTTGAAAATCATTAGCCATTGTTAATACTGTTTTATTACTATCTCGCGCAATGACTACTTGAGAAGCTTGGTTATATAATTTAGTATCAGCCTTAGCAACATAAAAACCACAAAAAGCTAAAGCTGTAGGGGCAAAAGATAAAACAGCGAAAAGTGCTATTATTAAGGGAATGAATAAACGAAATTTTTTCATTTTTTTGGTAATTGGTAATTGGTGATTGGTGACTGGTGATTGGTGATTGGTGATTGGTGATTGGTGATTGGGTATTGGGAATTGGTAAAAATATTTTCCTGCCAATCTTATTAAACTGCTAATCTTCTTGCAACCAAGAAAATCTAGGAGAAAACCAAAGATTATCAAAGAGAACAGTTAACGGCGCAAGGACAAATAAAGCCCAAAAAACTGCGGTAGAAAGAAAGAAATAATTCCGCAAAATAAAGGTAAAAATGGCAATACAAACTGCCCAAATTATACGACCGATGGGAGCGTTAGGAATAGATCGGGGATCTGTCACCATAAATAATGCAAACAGTATTAACGAACCACTCATTAACCGATGTAAGTAAACATCCCAAGTCCAACCTAGCCAAATATTACGCACAGCTTCTAGTAGGGAATATGCACTTAAAAAAGCTGCGGTAGTGTCCCAACGACCAACTTTTTGTAAAATCATTCCTCCTGTACCAAAAAATAACAGTCCATACCACCATTCTTCTCCCCATTGTCCAGGGGAAACCCAAGCATCAGAGGTAAGGGATAAGGCGGAAATAATGCCAAAGTTGGCAGGGTTGAAAAAATGCTTGTCACCTGTTTTCAAGATAAATTTGCTACTTATTGCCGTTGCTGCGGCTAAAACCATAGTTGTCCAATGGTCAGCCCGTAGTAGTAAACTAAGTCCTAAAGCAGTAATTAAAGAACTACGGAAATTAAATGTTAACTTATTGTCATTTGCTGTGGTAGTTAATAATGACCAATGACTAATGAATAATGACAATATCCATTGTGTGACTAGACAAGTGGCGATCGCAATTAAAATCAACTCAGGCCGCAATGTCCAGTCCCTAGCAGCAATTCCTAAAATCAGGAATACACTGAGAAAGAGAATTTGATAGTCTCGAATATCTGTGAACATTATCCCTGTGTACGGGTTTACCCCTAACTTTTCATTAATTTAGACTAGAGTTAGAGAAAATCATCTTCTTGTTTCAAAAATCGTAACAACTGACAACTAAGTAGGTAGGCGTTAAAAATTGTCGTTATGACAAGGCAAGAGGCAAGAGGCAAGAGAGAAGAGGTTTTTAGATTAATTTACTTTTCTTTAGATACTTTGGTTTTTTCCCGTCGTTCTACTTACAGCATATTTCATTTTAGTGAGGTACAAACGGAAATCATAAAACCCTTGTGGAACAGGCATCCTGCCTGTTAGCCTTGTACCTCATAACTTAGGAAACGGCTGTATTACCCTGACTCCTGAATAATTCATAAATTATTAAATCTTTGCATTTGGCTTTTTTCCTGGATTCATCCACGCTTCTAACCGACTAAAAGCTTGAGAAGAAACCAAGGTTAAACATAAATAAATCACAGCTACCGCTGCGTAAATTTCAAAGGCGCGATAATTTTCTGCAACTATTAACTGTCCTTTTCTAAACAATTCCTCAAAACCAATTACCGCAACTAAACTGGTATCTTTTAATAAGCTAATAAATTCATTACCCAAAGGGGGAATCATGCGCCGGAAGGCTTGGGGAAAAATTACATGACGCATAGTTTGTACAGAATTTAAACCCAATGATTTGGCTGCTTCTGTTTGTCCAATTTCTATTGATTGAATCCCAGCCCTAACTATTTCTGCAATGTAAGCAGCACTATTTAAACTTAAAGCCATGACTCCCGCAACGAGGCGATTTAATGATAAGGTAAAACCCAATTCTTGCCAAAGTGCAGGTATACCAAAGTAAATCATAAATATCTGCACTAATAAAGGTGTACCTCGGAAAAAATCTATATAAGTTCTGGCTAACCACTGCACAGGTTTAATTGCCGAAAGGCGAATAATTCCTATGAATGAACCACCAATTAAACCAAAGAAAACTGATATAATTGCTAGTTGCAATGTCACCAAAACACCAGTTAATAAATTCGGTAATGATTGCAATATTAAGCCTAAAGAATTTACAGTAGGGGCGTTTTGATTTGCAAATAGTGTTTTTTCTGGTAATACTGGCGGTGTTGACTTAAACCATTTTTGATAAATTTTTGGATAAGTTCCGTTTTCTAATACTTTTGTCAAACCTTGATTGATTAAAGATAAATAAGGTGATTTTTTAGCAGTAGCAATTCCGTAAAATTCCTCTGTGAGTAATTGTTGTATAACTTTGATTCCTTGGAGATTACCTGTATTAATGGCGTATAATGTAACAGGTGCATCGTTAATAACTGCGTCTACATTTCCATTTAGTAATTCTTGTAATGCTAACGGTGCAGAATCAAAACTGCTCACCTGCGCCCCAGGTACAGTTTTAGCTGTTTCTGCTCCTGTTGTCCCAATTTGAACGGCGATTTTTTTATTTTGTAGACTTTCAAAACTATTAATTTCTTGGTTATCTGTGCGAATAGCTATCGCTAACCCAGCTTTAAAATAAGGACGAGAAAAATCTACAGTTTTTGACCTTTCTTGAGTGATGGTAATTGAACTAATTGCCACATCTACGGTTTTAGCTTGCAATGCGGGAATGATGCCATCAAAAGGTAAACTTTGAAAATCTACCTGGAAATTAGCCGCAGTTGCGATCGCTTTCATTAAATCAATAGAAAAACCCTGTAACTCTCCCCCATTCTGTTGAAACTCAAACGGTGGAAATGCTGGTTCAGTCGCTACTCGCAGAGTTTTTGCCACACTAGGATTCACACTACAACTAGCTAATAGCCAGCAACTTAAACCTATCACTAAACACCAACGCAACCAACACCCAAATAAAAATTTTACCATTTCTCCCTTGATTTAAAAGTAACTTAGATCATAATCTTCTCAGAAAATTTATGGAATTTCCCCATCGCTTTACTGAGATCACATATACTCTACATAACCAGTATTTTATTATACAATAATTGATCCATGTATGGTTATAATGTTATTTATCTAGCTATTGGTATAGCATTAATACTTGCTGCTAGTGTATTATTCATAACGTAAATCTATTAATTCCACACCAAAAACCTCGGAAAATGACTGAGCTATACAAGAACGCACTTCTAAACTTATGATACCGGGAATCCATTCTGCTAGACTGCCAACAGGCTTATCAGTAATACCACAGGGTACAATGCGATTAAATCCTGTCATATCAGGACAAACATTTAAAGCAAAACCATGCATTGTCACCCAACGACTCACTTTAATGCCGATAGCTGCAACTTTTCTTCCTTCTAACCACACACCTGTAAAACCGGGAATGCGTTCTCCCTGTAAACCATAATTTGCTAAAACACGAATTAATACTTCCTCAAGTTGACGCAAATACCAATGCAAATCTTGACGATAACGTTGCAGATTTAAGATTGGATACCCTACCAGTTGTCCAGGACAATGATAAGTAACTTCGCCACCTCTTTCAACTCGATGCACATTATATTCACTTTTGTCAAGGTCAAATTTAAGAAATTCCGGGTTTGCACCTTGTCCTAAAGTGTAAACTGGCGGATGTTCCAGCAAGATGAGTACATCTTCGAGATCGGGGTTATTGATGCGTTCTTTGAGTAGCGATCGCTGCCATTGAAGAGCATCTACATAAGGCATTAATTCTTTGTTATACAAAAAACAGCGGTGCTTGTGAGGTGTCTGAGTATGGATCATGGAAAAAATCAATGAGGGGAAGCAGGGAGCAGGGAGCAGGGTGCAGGGTGCAGGGTGCAGGGTGCAGGGTGCAGGGTGC
>NZ_JAQMTI010000083.1:0-12837 GCF_028329225.1 Sphaerospermopsis kisseleviana CS-549
ATAATTTGTTGCCCGAATGCTTCGCCCTTACAGGAAAATAGCTTGTTGATAAAATTGATAATTTGTTGCCCGAATGCTTCGCCCTTACAGGAAAATAGCTTGTTGATAAAATTGATAAGCTGTTGTGCATTTAATTTATATAAGGTTAACAGGCAAGATGCCTGTTCCACAAGACTTAAGAATATTAAGATTATACAGTTTAGCTGCATGACAGCTTAATTTGTTGCCCGAATGCTGATGCTTCCAGCACGCTTCGCAAACGCCTGTACAGGAGTCAGAATGTTTGCAAATTGTGGGTTTTATTCAACGCTTGCAAAATCTGACTACTGAAAGCTGATAGCTGATGGCTGAATGCTTACCTTTGCTTTATGTTTATTTTTTCTCTAACCGAGATTTTACATCTGCTGCAAAGTCTTCATATCTTCTCAAAGGAGTTACTTCTACTTGTACATTTTGACCCATTTTTTTCATGATAGGTAAATCTAAGAGAATTTGATCCAGTGTGTCAGGTGTGGGAACATCAACAATAACAATTACTCGACGAGTTCCCACACATTTCCACAAATCTACAACAATTCCTGCTTGCTTTGCTTGTAGTGCTGCATCTGCTTCTTCACTCCAAATGGTAAAGAGTTCTTGCTGTGTCATGTCGTCGGGGTATTCAACGTGAAAATCTAAGTGATATAGCATGATTAATTTTCCTAAATTTGGTTAATTACAATTAATAAAATACTATAGATTCAGGTTTCGCGCAAAGTGTTATGATAATTTTAATTCACAGAAGTTCTAAAAGATTCCAAATAACTTACTAGACAATCTGGGGTGTCCGCATATTGGGACAAATTAGAAATTAGTGTTGTTTCCCGCAAATTTAAGGTGACTTTTATTTTTTTAGTAAAATACTTGGGATTGCCTTTATTTGCTTCTTCAATTAGTTTTTGCATAATTTTGAATAAAAAATAAATTTCAAATTTACCTCTAAAACTTTTTTGACGATCTTGTGAACACAGGTGATTTTGCTTTAAATTTAGTTCTTCTTGAGTAACAGTAGTTGCTTTGGGAAATTGAGTATATAAATCATTAATGGTGTAGTTGCTTGTGATATTATCTGAATCTATCTGTACTAACTTTGAGATATCAAGACCAGATAACTTCAAATTTGTTCTTTTTTCTCTTTGACAAGCTATCCAAATATTTAAAAGTTCAACTGCATCATGAAATTCTTTCTGAAGTTTTATATAAAGGTTTTTACAGTTATTAAAATCAATATCTGATTCAGACAGCTTAAATTCACTTCTCAGAATTTCACAAAAACTATTAATAGATGTATAAAAATTTTCTATTGAGTAACAAGGAGTTTCATATATTCCAGTTATTTCTGTATTTTTTATTGATATATCAAAATCTCTGTCTATAAAGTATGCTGCTCTAACTTGAGAGTAAGTTTTGCGATTAGTAATAATTCGATGAATAGCAATAAGAATAACAGCTTCTTTATCAAAAGGAATTTTCATATCCTTATAGCCGAATAAGCCATTGATAGAAAATGATTTCAAATTACTAAAATTAAGATGTTCACTTAACAGCATAATTATTGATTCTGACAATTTTTGACAATTTATAGCTGTGATTTTGAGACTATTTGTTGCTTAATTTATATAGTAACTCATCTTGATAAAAGAATGAATCACAACTTACAAATTATTTTAAACCGGCGGTATACCTTCTTCTTCCACAGGACGAATAATAGCCGGCGCTGGTGTTATTTCTGGCTGAAAAATCGCCTGTAAAGCTTGTTCTAATGTCTGTGCCATGACAATGCGGTTTTCATAGGCAACAACTACCCTAACCAAAGTTGGTAAACTATTCTGGGTTGCTTCTAAATAAATTGGCTCAACATATAATAAAGATTGTTCAATGGGAACAATTAAAAGATTACCTTGTATTGCTCTTGATCCTTGACGATTCCATAATGAAATTTGTTGAGAAATTACTGGATCTTGGTTAATTCTAGCTTCTATTTGTTCTGGTCCATAAATTAAACGTTCTTTAGGAAAATTATAAAGCAGCAATTTACCGTAATTTTCTCCATCAGAACGCGCTGCTAACCAAGCAATTAAATTTGTTCTTTCTTTTGGTGTGTAAGGAAGCAATAAAATAAATTCTTCAAAAGGAACACCAGGAAGACTGGTAATTAAATAGTAAGGTTCAACTTGACGGGGTTCAGTTCCGTAAATTTCTTGGGGTATTTGCCATTGGTCTTCCCGGTTATAAAATACTTGAGGGTTAGTAATATGATAAATCATTAACCGCTCAGATTGAATTTTGAAAAAGTCTACCGGATAGCGAATATGACTAAGGAGATTAATAGGCATATTTGTTAGCGGTTGGAACATTTGCGGGAAAATTTTTGACCAAGCAATAATTAGCGGATCTTGAGGTTGAGCAACATAAAATCTGACAGTGCCGTTGTAAGCATCAATGACGATTTTAACAGAATTACGAATATAGTTAATACCGTCTTTATTTTGATCTGAGTAGGGATAATGACTGCTGGTAGTGTAAGCATCGACTATCCAATAAAGATAATTTTTTGCACCGGGAAATTGTTGATTTTTATCATCTGGGTTGGCATCAGCGGCAACTATATAAGGTTCACTATCAAATTGTAAAAAAGGGGCGATCGCTCTAATTCTTTGGTTAATATTTCGCCGGAATAATACCTTTGTTTCTGGTAGAGCGTCCCGTGTAAATATCATTTGCCAGTCTTTTAAATATGTGGCAAATAACCACCGTCTCCATAAAGAACCTATTCTAATTCCACCGCTGCCATCGTAGGTATTATAAACGTTATCACTACCACTGGGATAATCTAATTCTTTAACTCTTGTCCCAGTCATGACATGAGTATTAGAAATTTCTCCATAATAAATTCGTGGTTCACCAATAGGAATACTTTCCCGAATAGCTGCATTAGCAGTAGTTAAAGCTGCACCATTACCACTAATATCTTTGACAAAATATTCTGGTAAACCACCTGGTGCAACTGTATTTACTGGACTTATGGTAAAACCATAACCATGAGTGTAAATTAAATTGCGGTTTACCCATGTTTGTGCTTGTTGTGGGACAGCATTATAATCTAATTCTCTGGCGGCTATTAGTACCTGACGTTTTTCATTTGTTGGGGGTTCTTGTTGGTTAGTTTGGTTGCTGATAATGTAGCGATCAATATCGGCATCAGGAAACGCATAATAAGGACGAATTTGTTGTAATTGTCGGTTAGTTTTTAATAGTGGTTCTTGATCCCAAAGCCGAATATTGCGAATAGTTAAATCATTGGCTTTGATATCTGCTTGGGTTAATTTTCCTTGGGGATTAAAGGTTTGAGCATCTATGGCTTCTAAATCAAATGCTTGACGAGTGAGGGCGATAGTGCGTTGAATATAAGGTGTTTCTCTCTGTAATTCATTGGGTTGAACTATAAAAGATTGGATAACCGCAGGTACAATAAAATCACCTGCAATTACTAATAATAAATAAATACCTAAACCATAAATTACCCATTGATGATGTTGAGATTTGGGTTTCCAAAATAAAGTTTGCCATAATAAATAAAAGGCGATCGCTACAGCTAAAACACATAACATGGTATCAGCGGGCAACTGTATTTTAACATCAGTGAAACTAGCCCCAAAACTCACCCCACGGGGAGAATAAACCAGTTCATAACGACTTAACCAAAAACCAAAGGCTATCACCAACATTAAACCGCCACCTAAGCCGAATAAATGACGTTTTTGTGTGGGCGAAAACCCAGGAAAAATGCTTTGACTGATACTGTCTCCTGATACAAGATAGCTGAGAGTAACAGCAAGAAAACTATATAAAAATAAACCTATCAGCCAAAAAGCCAACAGTTCCCAGACAGGAAGGGAAAAAATATAAAAGCTGATATCTTTGCCAAATAAAGGTTCAGTGCTATTGAAGGGGGTGGAGTGCAAATACAACAAGATTTTTTCCCATTGTTGAGATATTAACCACCCAAAACCGAGACTAAAAATAATAGCGATCGCCCACAGCAAAAACTGAGAATATATCAAAAGAGCGATCGCCATCACCACAGCTAATGCAAAATACCAAACTTGCGAAATAGTTCTAATGCTCAAGTTCCAAAGTATCTCTGGTCTAAATAAGATAGTAAAAGGTGAATTAACCTGATTAATTTCTCCATTCCAGTAACTTAACGCAACTTGTCCATAATGGGTGAAAATTAACCCCACTAAAAAACTCAAGCTTAACGTTAGCGGTAACAACCAGAATAATTTAATTTGTGTGTTTCCTGTCGCAATCTGTGGAGTTTGATAGACTTGCTTATACTGCGGACTTAGAAAATTTGTTAGTTCCCTACTCAGTGTAGTTTTTTCAATTCTTGCTGGCTCAATTTTCAGGGACTGGGGATATTGCCAACGTTTTGCTAAAATTAAATTTCCCAGTAAATAGATCATACTCAAGCTAACAACACCCACCCATAAAGCACCTTGAGTTATTAACCGCACCATAAAAGTTGGCAAATAACCAACTTCTTGAAACCAAAAAATTTCCGCCCCTAAATGAGAAGCTAGATCCAAGATGAGCCACAAACCCAAGCAAACGATAATAACTCTAAAGCACCATTTGAAAAACATTGATTTTCTAAGGAATAGGGAATAGGGAATAGGGAATAGGGGAAATCAAAGTTCCACATTCAAGTCATTATATCAATAGTCATGGTAGTTTTTGTACGGAGATCCCGAAGGTTAGAAGCAAAAGCGCAAAGGAAGATAAAAAAATTATCAGTTCATCTTTGATGATAAAGCGATCGCTCCTCACTGTGCTGTTGGTGATAGTTCCTTGAGGGCGACATAGTGCAATACTACTCGGTTAAGCCTTTTTTGGGGCATTACCAAATTTCAAGGGTTTCAGCCTTATTTGTTTCGTTAACTGAGCAGTTTTTTGGTACAGTATTAAAAATTTTTCCATACTCATTTTTAATAGAGTAAACAATGAGCTTTAATCCATTTAATCTCTTCGATTACCTTCCAGTGCATTCCGAACTTCATCCTGTAATATTTAGCCATGAATGATTAAAAAATACTTTTCAAATAATTAGTAGTATAATAATCCAAGATACTAAGGAGTTAATTATATGCAAATAAGACTTAAATCAAAAGTTGATACACAAGGTAAATTATTGTTACAACTTCCCCAAGAATTAGCTAATCAAGAATTAGTAATAATTATTACTAATTCTTTTGAAGAAAAAATACCAACACCAGAAGAATTAGGATATCCTGCTGATTTTTTTGATAAAACTGCTGGAAAATGGGAAGGTGAATTTTTAGTTAGAGAAAATTTCGTTGATTGCGATCAAAGAGTTTGGGATATTGAATTGACATAACTAAATTTTAAACATTCTTGTAAAAACCTTTGGGGAATTTCTATACTTTCTCCCCAATGTTGATGAACATAAGAAGCATGAACATTAGGAATATTAGGTAAATTCCATCCTTCAAAACCTGTATTTTCTTCACAGTCATAACGATAGGTATCAAACAATGATTTTTGCGGGTTTGTAATTACATGAGAACGATGAAATTCATGTCCATAAATATTTGTACCCGCATTTAATAAAAAGCTATTTTCTAAAACTACTGCGCGACGATATCCTAAAGTTAATTTTTTATCCATTTGTGCAGATGTGGGTAATATTCCTACCATTGGCCAAGATTGATTTTCAAAATCAATAATATTTTCACACAAATACATTAAACCCCCACATTCAGCAATGGTGGGTATTCCTGATAAAATCGCTGTTTTTACTTCTTGAATAACTTTAATATTTGCTGCTAGTTCTTGTGCAAATACTTCAGGAAAACCACCACCAAAATACATTCCTTGAATATCTTTTGGTAATTGAGTATCTTTTAAAGGACTCCAAAATATTAATTCTGCTCCCAGTTTCTCTAATAAATCTAAGTTGTCTTGATAATAAAAATTAAAAGCTTGATCCCGTGCAACAGCAATTTTGATTTTTGATTTTTGATTTTCTTTTATTTCTCCGCTTTCTCTGTGTCTGTGCGGTTTGTTGATTTGAAAATTGGGAACATCTGAAGACAGAATTTCAGTTACTTGTAATAGTGGTAATAATTTTTCCCAATCAAAACAATGATCGCCTAAATCTGCAAGACGATGAATTACATCATCTAATTCTGGTAATTCTCCAGTAGGAACTAAACCCAGATGACGATCAGGAATAGTAATATTATCCTGTCTTCTGAGAACACCCAAAATAGGTAAGTTGAGAGTTTTCAAGGAATTTTTTAATAAAGATAAATGGCGATCGCTCCCTACTCTATTTAAGACTAATCCAGCAATTTTAACTCTCTGATCCAAACTACAATAACCATGTGCGATCGCTGCCACTGAACCAGACAAACGACTACAATCAATTACTAATATTACCGGGCTATCTAATAATCTGGCAACATGGGCTGTACTAGCAAAGTCCATTTGATGATTGCCATTTTCAGTTATATTGAAAGAATTACCAACACCATCAAATAAACCCATGACTCCCTCAACCAGAGTATATTCACATTCTTGGGAATGATGCTGAAAACATTTTTGAATATAACTTTCTGAAGTCAAAACCGCATCTAAATTTCGACAAGGACGACCAGTAACATACTGATGAAACATAGGATCAATATAATCTGGACCAACCTTAAAAGATTGTACTTTGACACCACGACGACACAAAGAGGCTAAAAGTGTAAGTGTCACCGTAGTTTTGCCCACTCCGCTGCGTTCTCCAGCAATAATCAAAGACATGAATTAGGTACAAGATGAAGGGAATATCACTTAATTGTATCTGATGATTATACCTGATATTCCGATCCAAAAAAGCTAACTCAAAGCATTTGGTTTTAAATTAATTTTGCCTGACTTCTGACTCCTGTACGGGCGAAGTACGGGCGAAGCCTGCTTGTCGGCAGACAGGCATTCGGAAAATAGCCTTGGACAAAAATTTATAATTAGTCGCCCGAATGCTTCGCCCTTACAGGAAAATAGCCTTGGACAAAAATTTATAATTAGTCGCCCGAATGCTTCGCCCCTACTGACTGCTAACTGATGAAATTTAATCAAAGCCTAACTATAGACAAATTTACTGAGAATCTGATATGCTTTCAATGTTCAAATTTTTGCTTAAACCGTAATAATGCCTTTAGTTAAACCCTTGACTCAGGGATTTTCTTTCCTGCGTTTTGGCAAACATCGTCCATCGAAATTCATATTTTCCAAATTATTGCCTCTGTTATTGATAGTGATAGCAGTTTACTGTTTTTTAGAATTGGCTTGGCCAAAGCGTTTCCTGCTTCCCGGCTTATTTGGAGAGTCAGTATTTTGTATCAACACTCCTGATAAAGTTTTAGCACTGACATTTGACGACGGACCTGATCCAGTCTATACCAGAGCCATTTCTCAAACCCTTTTAGATTATCAAGCTCAGGGAACATTTTTTGTCTTGGGAAAACACAGTGCAAAGTATCCCCAAATTGTCAGAACTTTGGAAAAACAGGGACATGAAATAGCTAACCATACATGGAATCATTACAATCTCAATAGTAAATTTAAAGATACTATTTCTAGAGAAATTAGGGAAACCGATATTTTAATTAGTCAATTAATCTCACGAGACAATGTTCACTTTAGACCCCCTTTTGGTCGTGCTGGTTTTGTTGTCACAAATGTTTTAAAGCAGATAAAAAAACCGATTATTTTTTGGGATGTAGATTTACAAGACTGGCGTGGTAAATCTGCCGCAGAGATGATGAAAATTTTTGAAAATAACTTTCATAATGGCTCAATCATTCTTTTACATGATTCTGATGGTGTAGCAAAAAAAGGAGTATATGCTAGTCGCCATAATACTGTAGAGGTAGTTGAGGAAATTTTGAAAGCTTATACTCCCCAGGGATATGAATTTGTGACTATATCAGAGTTGTTGAAGAGAGGAACTGTAGTTAAAGTACAAGAACGCTGTTTAAAACAATTTTCCAATAATAAAGATGGACGTGAATAATAGGCGCTCTACCGTTTCTGCTCCCTGGTTTCATTCTTTACTGCTGCTGATTTGGTTCGTTATTGGTGTAGGGTTACGTTTGACTAATTTAACCGCCAAACCGCCTTGGACTGATGAATTTGCGACTTTAGTATTTAGCTTGGGCAATAGTTTTTTACCAGTACCTTTAGATCAGGCGATCGCTCCTGATATTTTATTACAACCATTACAAATTAATCCCGCAGTTGGTACAGGAGATGTAATTAATAATCTTCTCACAGAGGATAATCACCCACCACTATATTTTGTCTTGGTTCATCTGTGGATGCGGCTATTTCCCCACCCTGAAGGTTTAGTATCTTTGTTTGCAGCACGTTCTTTTCCGGCTTTACTGGGTGCGGTTTCTATTCCCTGTGCTTATTTTTTAGGTAAATTAGCTTTTCGTTCTTCATTAGTAGGACAATTAGCGGCTGCAATGATGGCAGTCTCACCCTACGCAGTATTTTTAGCACAAGAAGCCCGTCATTATACTTTGGCTATGCTGTGGGTGATGCTTTCGATAGCTTGTTTGGTAGTTGCTGTTCGTTACTTGGAAAAGCAAAAATTATTACCTTTGTGGTTAATTATTGCTTGGGTAGGAGTTAACGCCTTGGGTTTTGCTACTCATTTCTTTTTTGTGATCACTCTTGGCGCTGAAGCTGTAGCTTTGATTTTTGTGGCTTGGAAACAACAAACTCAGACAAAAACTTGGGTGTTGTTCTCTCCTGTGTGGTGGCGATTTTATTATGTAGTAGTTGGTACGGCTGTTGCTGGGTTGGTGTGGTTGCCTGGGAGGTTACAAAATCGCTACCTTGGCACTTTAACCGAGTGGATTAAAAGTGAACGGGTCGGACTGGGTTGGATTAGCCCCATTTTTCAAGCTTTAGGTACATGGATCACTATGATTTCCTTACTCCCAGTGGAAGCACCTGATTTAACGGTGGTTATTTTCTCTGGGTTGGTGATGTTAATTTTCTTTATTTGGGCAGTGCCAATTTTAATTCGGGGGATAAAAGTTCAATTACAAGCACCGGAAATTGGTTCTATTACTCAGGTATTGATTGGGGTAGTGTTAGGGGCGATCGCTTTCTTTTTCTTCTTTACTTATTTCCTGGGTATTGATCTTACCAGGGGCGCTCGCTATAGTTTTGTTTATTTTCCAGCGGTAATAATTTTACTGGGTGCAAGTCTAGCAGTTTGTTATCAAAATCCCAACATCGGTAAATGGGGTATTAACGGCAAACAAGCTGTAATGCTGATTTGGGTAATGGGGTTAATCAGTGCTATTACAGTTACTTTTAATCTGGGTTATCGCAAATATTATCGCCCTGATTTATTTCTTCCTGTTATTGAACAAAATTCTTCAGTCCCGGTTCTCATTGCCACAACTCATAAAAGTTTAGTACAAACTGGGGAAATGATGGGTATAGCTTGGGAATTAAAATTCTCTGGTTTGCAAACTAATATTGAAAATACTCAATTTCTCCTCGCCCATCAAGCCCAAAACCCCAATACTTCTACTGTAGCCCTAGAAAAGACTATCAAAGAATTACCAAGACCTTTTGATTTATGGTTGGTTAATTTTCATGCTCCCATTAGTCAGGAAGTGGAAAAATGTCTGCTTGATGATCAAAAGTTGCCAGGAATATATGGGTATGAGTATGAATTGTATCACTGTAAATGAACTGTTATGGCAGAGCAGTTTCCCATCATTGAAGTTCCCCTAGATGCTTCTCAAGATATTGAGGATTTAGGAACAAAAGAAAAATTTTGGTTTTATCACCCAGATTTGGGGGGCTGTCTATTTTGGCAAGGCTTAATTTGTAAAGGGAATATCAGGTGATTGTATCTGATATTCCCCTAATTTTGGTTTTACTTCAATCAGTGAAAACTGTTGATTTTTAAAGTTGATGATCGGCTAAAAAAGCATCAACTTCTTCTGCTGTGGGTTGGGATGCGATCGCACCTGGTTTAATAGTAGTTAACGCCCCTACCGCACTAGAGTATGTAACAACTCGTTTTGCTGTTTCTGCATCTCTCAAACTATGAATACCTAACTTACTCAACTGATGGAGAAACCCAGCTAAAAAACTATCTCCTGCACCAGTGGTATCCACCACAGGTATAGAAAAAGCTGGTAATTTACCTTCGTTTTCACCTAAACAATAAGCACAACCATTTTCGCCATCGGTGACTAAAACTCCTTCTAATGAGTTCAATCTGTAAGTAATTGCTCCAGGGTCTGTAGTATCAAACAACCATGATGCTTCCTCTTTTGTGAGTTTGAGGAAATCAAAACGTGGCAATAATGCTGCAATTTTTTGCTTTGCTAAATTAGCATCTTGCCAAAATACAGGTCGCCAATTCACATCTAAGATGATTTTCAAATCATATTGTTCCGCTAATTTCAATGCCTGATGAATAGCAGCCTCACTTTCAGGATAAGCTAATTCCAAAGTCCCCAACACCAAAAAATCAGCATCGTTAAACAAAGAATGGGGTAATTGATTAGCTTGTAAGCGGGTGTCGGCAAATTCGCTAGTATCATATTTACCAAAACCAGCAAAAGAGCGATCGCCGGTCAAATCCCTGACTACATAAACTTGTCGCGTTGGTGCTGTCGGATGACGTTGCACACCCGTTGTATCTACACCTACATCTTGTAATAACTTCACCAGTGCATTACCTGGTTGATCTTCTCCTACAGCACCAATAAAACCTGCGGGCGTTCCCAGTTTAACTAAAGCACAAGCCACATTAGCTGGCGCTCCCCCTGGGTAGGGAGTCCAAGAATTGACTTCTTCCAGCTTTAGCCCCATTTGATCCGCTAAACAATCAAACAAAACTTCGCCTAGACACAAAACATGGGGATTACTCATATCATTTTCGATTTACGACTTGGGATTAGGAATATGTATAAAATGTATAAGCATCTTTATTCCTTTGTCTCCAGTTAACCATAAAATAGCAGTTTTTATCACTTTATATAGTACATAATGCTATAAAAACCCAAAATTTACCACTGAAGTAACACTGAATATTTACTGATGAATAGGTTATATTTTATAGAAATTTTGCTTTTAAGAAAATTAACCTTCAGATTAAATTCCCAGAAAATATTGACTTTAGTATTACTAGGAACATTTACAACGTCTAGCTCTGAGAGAATCTTTTAGAATTAGAAAGAGTGATTAAGTACATATACCAAGGGAGAAATAAATAAGCCATGGCTGCTAATGAGTCTGGGACCCCTGTTAGTCTGTCAGACAGAGAACTGCAAATTATCGACTTAGTGGCCGCAGGCTTAACTAACCAAGAGATTGCAGCAAAACTGGAGATTAGCAAACGTACAGTTGATAATCATATCAGCAACATTCTCACCAAAACAAAGACAGATAACCGAGTCGCTTTGGTTCGCTGGGCTTTACAGTGGGGAAAGGTCTGTTTAAACGATGTGAATTGCTGTACATTACCTAACTACAATGATTCAAATGTGAGTTAGTTTATTAATATGAATCCCTGTGGATGCTGAAAAGTTCAACCATTTTGGATTTTCGATTTGGGTTAGCGAAGCGTAAGCAGCGCAGCGAGTATTTGAGATAGGTACAACCGACAAAGAGCGGGGTATTGAGCTTGCTTCTGAAGTACAAGTACCAAAACACCTCAATCAAAATCCAAAATCTAAAATCTAAAATCTAAAATTGGCAAGATCAATTTTGAGGTTTACAGATTGTTCTCCTCCTCACCTTTATTTTTCAGTGTGAACCTCTACCACAAGTTCCGTGACTTTATCTAGTAAAAGTTGATGCTCTGGGAATCAGCGAATTTTTGCGATCGGAACTGACATACATATCAGAATTTCTCGTTTGATTTAGGCCAAAGGGTTTAGCATTGCTAAACCCCTACTGACTCATGACTCCTGCTATTTTTCAACAAAAATTAGCAATAATCTAGTTGTACAAGCGTTACATTGGAAAGAAATCTATATTACTTTATCCGCTTGGGGGAAAATGAATACTCCAACTTCTTATGCAAATAGCTCATTTCCCTTTAACTTTTTTAATCTTGACTTGATAGCACCATCACCAAACCAAGATACCGACTTACTACAACAGCTATCTTTTGTACCCGGTTTACAAGAAATTCTCATGCTGCGTCAGGTTCACGCCCTAGAACACGCTACTGTTTGGGTTCTGAGTGAAATAAAAAGTGTTGATTCTTCTCCCAAACAGCCTACTAATGTACAGTTTGATAATGAATCATTAAGTGGTTTATCCACAGAACAGGGATTTTACCTTTATGGTGATGTAAATATCAGTTATTTACGGCGTGCAGTAACACTAGCTCAATATCGTCTTACCAACGGAGAATGGGATTTAGCGGTACATCCCCGTTGCGGTACAAATTTATCTGTAGCAATGTTGTTAACTGCTGGATTTGCTATGGGTGTGTCTGTGATGCTACCATTTAGACCTGTTGAGCAACTAGTAGGTTTAGGATTAGCTGCAACTACGGCTTCTGAACTTGCTCCAGATTTAGGTGCTTTCGTTCAACGTTATTTAACAACAGCTATCCCTTTTAACCTCGCAATTGAAAATATCATTCTTACACGGGACACTTGGGGACGTGAAGCGCATTTTGTTAAGGTAAAATGGCGGCAGGTGACTGGGGACTGGGGACTGGGGACTGGGGAC
>NZ_JAQMTI010000084.1:0-68475 GCF_028329225.1 Sphaerospermopsis kisseleviana CS-549
CCCTTCGACACCGCCCTTCGACACCGCCCTTCGACACCGCCCTTCGACACCGCCCTTCGACTGCGCCCTTCGACACCGCTCAGGACAGGCTCAGGACAGGCTCAGGACAAGTCGCTATCAAGGAGTCAGAAGTTTAAGGATATCAAGGAGTTTTTTGTATTTGGAAACGAGGTAAAAACCAACAAAGTGCGAGGTTTTCCTACTCATAGTTTCCAAAACCTTGCACCTATTTTCTTTGTTATAGTCAATGGGTAAAGCGTCGTAATAAAATGGAGTTGGTGACAACACTAACTGAACTAAAAGCCATGAGGGCAGCGGCGCTGGAGGGGCTAAGAACAAAACCAAAATGGGGTAGTAAAACACCGGCTGCTAAGGGAATACCAATTGTATTATATGCAAAAGCCCAAAACAAGTTTTGACGTATTTTGTTGAAAGTGGCACGGCTGAGTTGTATTGATTCCACAACATCAGAAAGACTATCACGCATTAATATAATTTCGGCGGTTTCCATAGCTACATCTGTTCCAGAATGTAAAGCAATGCCGACATCTGCCTGAGATAAGGCGGGAGCGTCATTAATGCCATCTCCTACCATAGCAACGCTAGTGGTTTTACTTATCTCCCCAGTTTGAAGAGCTTGGATGGTGCTGGCTTTTTTCGCTGGGGGAATACCTGCCATGACATCGGTGCTGTTGAGTCCGAGTTGTTGAGCGATCGCATTCGCTGCTTCTAATCTATCACCACTCAGTATAATTACTCGCAAACCCAGCTGACGCAATTTGTCTACTGTTGCTTTGGCATCTGGTCTGAGGGTATCACTGACGGCAATTAATCCAACTAAATTATCACCAACTGCAACACTAATAACTGTTTTCCCCTGTTCCGCTAATCTTTGTGCGTGTTCTTGGGCAGTGTCAGTAATTCCGTGCCAGTTTAACCATTCCCAGTTACCTAACAACACAGTTTTACCATCCACGACAGCGGATACACCCATTCCTGGTTCAGTATGAAAGTCTACTGCGTGGGGAATGGATAAATTTAGCTGCTGTGCTTCTTGTTGAATTGCTTTAGCTAGGGGGTGATAGGTGCCGCTTTCTACTGCTGCTGCTAGTTGCAGAAGTGAGGATGGTTCTAAGTCTGTAAATGGTAAACAGTCTGTCACTGTGGGGTTGCCTGTGGTGAGAGTGCCGGTTTTATCAAAGACTACGGTATTTAGTTGGTGGACTTTTTCTAACACATCACCACCTTTGATTAATAAACCGCGTTCTGCACCCATCCCAGTGCCGACAAGAATAGCTGTGGGGGTAGCGAGTCCTAAAGCACAGGGACAAGCAACCACCATCACAGCGATCGCTAATTTTAAACTAATTAAAAGTGAAGAATATTCAATGTTGGCGGTTTGATGATGTGCTGCATGACTCATCATTTCCATACCATTGGAAATAATATTCACCTCTGGCCAAATATGAGTACCAAAAAAGTACCAAAACAGAAAAGTTAGCAAAGAAGCTGTTAAAACGCCATAAGTAAAATAACCAGCAACCGTATCTGCTAATTTCTGAACAGGTGCTTTGCGAGTTTGGGCGGTTTCTACCAAAGCGACAATGTGCGCCAAAGTGGTATCGTCGCCGGTTCTGGTAGCTTGAATAGCGATCGCACCAGACTGGTTAATAGTTCCCGCTGCAACAGCATCTCCTGGTTGCTTCATCACTGGTACTGCTTCACCAGTTAACATCGACTCATCTACTGTTGTTTGTCCAAACCGCACCTCGCCATCAACAGGTATTTTATCACCTGGTAACACCTGCAACCATTCACCAACCCGCACTTGTTCGGCTGGTATTTCAATAATATTTGCCCCTGCTACTAATTTATCTGAGTCTGGGTTAACAATTAACCTAGCTATCTGAGGTTGAAGTGCTAATAATTGTCGAAATGCAGATGCTGCGCGTCCTCTAGCTTGTTTTTCTAAAGTTCTGCCTAAGAGGATAAAACCCAGCATCATCACTGGTTCATCAAAAAAGCATTCCCAACCCATTTGGGGAAACAACAGCGCCACCAAACTAGCAATATAAGCTGTTAGACTTCCCAAACCGATCAAGGTATTCATATTTGGCGTTCCCCGTCGCCAACCTTGCCAGCCATCTATAATAATGGGACGACCAGGAATAAGTAACGCTACTGTTGCTAGTCCACAGTGAAACCAGATGTTATTCAATATTGGGAAAATAAAACCACCAAAATGTCCTATTCCTGAAAATAACAATAATACAAAAGCAACTACTAATTGTTTGAAAGCCGCTTGCATTTCCTGACGCTGTTTTGCGTCTGGATCATATTTTTCTTTCCCTGCTTGAGTTTTCGGTGTGCGGGGTTGAGAAGGAAAACCTGTAGCTGTTAATGTTTGTGCTAATGCTTGTGCCAGTGCATCGGCATCTATAGCACCAACTTCTGCTTCTACAACTGCCACTTCTGTAGCTAGGTTGACGCAGACATTTTTAACGTCTGGATGTTGGGTTAGCTGTTTTTCTACTGCTTTCACACAGCCAGCGCACTTCATACCCCCTACATCTAAAATAATTTTCTCTGAGTTTGTATCTCTATTGGAGGGCGCGGTTTCTGGGGTAAGTTTATTTTCAGGAACAAGTTGCATGACAAGTTATGAGATTCGCTACAAAAATGCAATGCCTAAAAAAAGGCAGTTCTACTTTGAGAGTAGGCGAAATCTGGAACTATGACCAACTGTGATAGTATTTAATTTAAAAATTAAAATATTGAATTAAATTTGTAAACTATTATCAAGGAATCCAGTGCCTATAGGTAAAATATATCACAGATACAAGCTGTATAGGCAACATAAAAATTAGACTTTTGTAGAAATAGTTAATTTCCCAATTGGATGTAGTGGTAAAATACACCATAGATATTAGTAATAATATTAGCAATGTGAGATATTTAGATTTGGATATTGGCATATTTTAAGAAAATAGGGAATGGGGGAAAATTTTAGATTTTAGATTTTAGATTTTAGATTTTAGATTTTAGATTGGAGATCACAAAAACAATCCAAAATCAAAAATCCAAAATTAATAACTCCTGGCTTCTTTTTTAGAACCAACCCTGCTTTTTGACGAAGTAGGTATTAACAAAGTCTTCATGGTTTTTATTCAAGTAAATCATGCCTTCAATTAACCCTACAAGCTGCATAATTATTAGTGTAAATCCGTAAGTGAGAGAACCACCGACTACAGAAATAACTAGCATGATAAAGCCTTCTGGGGCATAACCCAGAATAAATTTATGTATCCCAAATCCCCCCAAAATAATGCCACAGTACCCAGATAAAAGTTGTTTGGTAGCATGAGATGGATTAAGATTAGTCATATTTAGTGAAGCTCCTGTATATGTAGGGTTTGCTCTTGAAAGTCTTCTGGTGCGGGCAGGCAAGAGGCAAGAGGCAAGAGTTTGAGCTATCTGTTGGTAACAAATTTTTTCATATTTCATCCTCAAAATGCTCAATTTTGCCACTCTTACCTTCAAAACCCTTGCACCTCAAAATCTTTTTTATCAGCCTTAAACCTTTGATTTATCAGGGTTTTGCATTTATATGGCTTACGCCACGCTCCGCTATCAGCATCCCCTATGTAATTATCAGAGTATTTCTAGTTTAAGTAAATGAGAAATTTAACCACAGAAGAGAATTCTGAAGGTGAGATCAACAAATTTGATTTTGAATCTTCAATGTCAAATCAAAAATCCAAAATTTCAAATCTAAAATTTGGTAAGTTAGTTGATAAATTTTGGTGCAGATGGTTTACAGATTTATATGTTCAACTTCAGCAAAGTTGAATATCATTAACCTGAATAATCGGCAGCATCTGTGATACTACTCTAGTGTTTACGGGTTGATTGTTATTATGTCCGGGAATTTTTTTCATTTATACCCATCTGCAAAATTAATTTTACAGATGTAGGTGGGGTTGAGGTAAGAAACCCAAAACCTCAAGGACTGGTATAAGTTGGGTTTCCTATCAACTGTCACCTATTACCTGCTATAGCGGTGATGTTGCGCTGCTGGAAATTTGAGAATTTCAGATTTATATGTCGATATAATCAAATATTTTTGATTTTTTCAACTGTAATTGTCGGTTTTAATTATTGCTGCCCAAAAGAAATAAACTGAGCAAAGTACCACTATTCCAAAGTCCGTGGAGGAGCATGGGAGCGAGAAGATTGCGCGATCGCGTGTATACTATTCCTAAAACCATGCCTAATGCTGTGAGTGGCAAAATTTCCGATAAGCTGAGGTGAGCAGCAGCAAATAACAAACTACTCAAAAAAATTGCACTCCAAACAGGTAAATAACGAGTGAGGGAGGGTAATAAAAACCCACGAAATAGAAATTCCTCAAAAAATGGCGCTGCTATGGCCGCAGTAAAGAAAAATATTCCCAATGCTACATCATCTCTGCTTTCTAGCGCCAATTGTAACAGGGGGTTGCTTCCGCCTTGTCCGTTCCATAGTTGTTGATTGATTAATGATACTATGACGACTATGGGTAAAGCTGTGCAGTAGCCACCCAGTCCCCAGAAAAACCAATTACTGAAAAACCGGAAGCGAAACCAATCTTCTGGTAAGGGAAAATAACGTTTAATAGAAAAATACAGCACTGAGAGCGCACCCAAGGCAACCATTACATAACTCACCAAGACAGAAAAAGCCTGAACTCGCACATTATCCGAGGAACGGGAGATAGGGAGGAGGGTTAACAATTCAGGTATAAATAATTGTCCCATCAAGAAAAATCCCAGGACAAAAACCTGTAAAATTGTTTCCACATTCCAAGGAGTTGACCAAGGCTTTTGGGCATTTGTCGCTAAGATAGACTCTCTGCCCTTGAGTAAAAGCTGAATAATTAAAGCTATTAGTAAGATTAGACCAATAAAAGCTGTTAAGCTGGGAATAGTGGCAATTAAGGCTAATTTTAATACTGCATCGGTAGCGGCTGCTTGTTGTGCAGCCTGAACATCTGCTAAAGCAGCTTGACGTTGTTGGAGTTGGTAAAGCTGAGTTAAAGCCGTGGAGCGAAACCAACCTTCTAAATTTTTTTGTATCAGTGGTTGAGCATTTGGGAGTAGACGCGGCGGGTTGCTCCATAGTCCACTAAGGACGTTAGCGGTGGCGGTAAATTCGGTTTCAGAGGGTTCTTGTACTTGACTCCAAGTTTTTTGGGCTTTATCTGTTTCCCCTTGCTGTGCTTGTAATATTCCTAAGCGTAAGTCTAATTCATCCCGCAATTTTTGCAGTTTGCTGATAGACTTCTCTAGCTCTTTTTGTTGTTGTTGGGGAGAGGTTTTGGTTTCCAGGGGTTCATTTGGTAGGGGTTTGGCAGGTGTGACAGCGGTAATATCTTGAGCGCGAAGCTTGTCCAGTTGGTTTTTGGTTTTATCCAAGTTTGTTTTTACAGACTCACGCGCCTCTAGATATTGCTTGGCTGCACTTTCTAGGGGTTTATCACCTACTATTGCTGCCCGAAGAGCTTGAAAACTCTCGTCGTTGCTATCTTCTGGTTGCCATGCTTGGGCTTGCAAGACAATATTCGTTTGGTACAGTTCCAAACGACTTTGAAACTGAGGTTTTTGCCAACTAGCAAATAAAGACAAGCCGGACAACATAATCGCTAACAATGTTAGCGCAGTTAACAGCAACCGTTTACGTGACATCTATCCCCCTTGAACTTACCTGTAGAGAGCGATCGCCCCTTGGCAATTATAAGATAATCTGGCAGGTTGGGGGGGATAAGGGACTTCTAAATCAAAAAATATCTAAAAATATCTAATTTTTATGACAGCAGGGGTGAAGGGAATTGACACATAATTACCCCCGCATCTTGCGGGGGATTTGTGATCAAAAATGTCGTTTACCTTAGTTTAGTATGGAGTAGATTTACTGACCGGACATTTGTGGTGCTTTGTCTAGTCTCCAGGTGAAGTAGCTCTCTGGGTTGTTGTCAGGAACTATAAACCCAGTTGCTCCTCCTGATGTCTGAGGGGGTCTAGGAGAACTACTTTGTCCTTGTCCTTGTTGTCCTGGTATTTGTGGTATTTGTGGTATTTGTGGCATTTGTTGTTCTTGTCCTTGTCCTCCAACTAACAACTCTTGTGCATTTGTGGATAGTTCTTCCAGTAAATTAAACATTGAAACTTACCTCACTTACATTATTGATTTAGTTAAGGGTTCTGTCCCATTTATTAATTGACAATAAGTGGTTTTTGAAGGTAATTCATGTGTCAGATGGCAGAATTTCTATTATGCCTTTTGGTTACTATAAGAGGTAGAGTATTATTGATACAGATAAAATCAATCTTTTTCTCGGTTTTTTGGATTAAGAGCTAACCGATCTTACCTCTCACCCAAGCACGGAAAGATTTTAACAAAGCAATTTCACCCATATTTTTACTCTGCTGAATGAATCTAGTCATATCACTAACAGAAATCACAGGAAAAGCAACACTAAAATTAATTTCAATATACTCGCCTTCTAACAATTGATAAAACTTCAAAACATCACCGTCATATCTCCAAAGTTCAGCCACACCTAACGCAGCGTAAATATTAAACTTATTTACAGAACTGCTAGTAATATCAATTTCAATTGCTAAATCTGGAGGAGGATCTATTTCTAAATTTAAAGTTTCTTTACCTCTGATAGCTGGTTCATTTTGGATATAATAACAAGTATCTGGTTCAATGCCTTTTTTATTTATTTTACGTTTTAATGTAGTAGATCCAGCACTTATTAATTCTGTATCTAATACTTCAGCTAAAGCAAATATCAATCTATCAAATTGAATTTTTGGGTTTTCGTGTTCAAATAGTGGAGTCATAATTTCTAAAGTACCGCAGTCATAAGCAAAGCGAGAACCTCTATTTTCACCTGTATCTTTGAGCAAGGATTCAAAGGTATCCCAACTAACGTCATATAAAACTGTTCTTTGTTCTGCGGGTGTTGATTGGAGAAGCATAGTCATTAATAAAAAATGATTTACTTTTTATACATTAACCAAAGATTCATCTTTTTCCCAAGTAAATAAAGATTCGAGTTCACCAGATTCAGCAAAAGTGATTGCAGCTATTAAACATTGGGGTAAATTAACACACATCTGAGAAGGATAATTACCAAGTTGACCGCCAACAACTAATTTTTTTATTGGCTTAGAGATTGATAATTCAGGTGTAACTACAATAATTTTATCTTTCTGAGAATCTTTATTTTTTTGTTTTTTTAGCTGATCAGAAAGTTTAATTAAAGTTATGACTCTTTTATAAGAATGAGAAAGCTTAGATATATCGTAGCGTGGCTGATCTAAAAGAGAATAAAAATTATAGTTGTCTAAAGTTGCTGTAACAACGTATTTACCAGAAAACCCGGATTTACCTCCTCCAATCATCATATAACTATCATCATCAGCTTCTAAACTGACTAAAGTTTTAATCTTACCATCTAAGTCAAAAATAGCTGCTTCTATTTGTCGCAAAGTAGGATTTTTAATGACATTTTCTTCATTTTTGTTACCTGTCCAATTGTCTGTATATAATTGGGTGACAAACATAATTACCTCCTTGTCTTTGGTGCTTGTACTATAATTGTTTTGCTGCCACTGGGAGTAATAATTTCTAATTCCTTGAGTTAAAATGTTACACTAAAACTTTATTATTTACAATACCTATTCTGTCACGATACTAGATAAAATACCTAAAATTTTACCGATATTATTAATATAATATTCGCTCAAGTCAATTTCTACCACTTGATCAATAAGTTTTAAAAATTTCCAGTTAGTTCCAGTAGTAACAGTTCCATAAATTGTTTGAATGTTATTACCCTCCCGTTCATTAAACATTCTAGCAGCGATCATTTCTGCTACACATTGTCCTAAACCTGCATTAATATTTTCTTTTTTTGCTTCTACAATTGTCACCACAGGAGCATTAACAATTAATAATTCTGGGGAACGACTAATAATAAAATCACAATTACCATTTAATCCCTTTTCACTATCTACAGTAAAATCAATACCAGAAAATAGACTAATTTGATTTTTTAAATACTTTCTCACACTAATTAAAATCGGTGCAATTATCATTTCAGAACGTGATTTTTCCGTATTACTTGCAAGTGCTAAAGGGACATTTTCTTGTAATAACTCTGCTAATAAAGCTGGACATTCAATTTCTGGAATAGAAGCAAAAATATTAACTTTATCTATAATAGTTAAAGCAAAGGATTTTCTAACTTTGTCTAGAGTAAATTCACTGTATGACATAACTATCTTCTCCAGAAGCAATTAATATTATCTCTGCTCCTCTGCGCCTCTGCGTGAGAAATAAAAAAGGTGGGCATTGCCCACCCAAAATATTATTTATCTATTCACCAAACACACTAGCAAAGAAATCTAAAGTTTCCTTCAAAGCTTTGATAAAAACATCAATTTCTTCACGGGTATTGTAAAAAGATAAACTGACTCGTGCAGTTCCCGCTAAACCTAAATGACGGTGTAAAGGTTGGGTACAATGATGTCCAGAACGAATAGCAACACCTTCTTGATCTAACAAAGTTGCTAAATCATTGGCGTGAACTTCGGAAGCTGTAAAAGCTGCTAAAGCGGCTCTACCTTCACCGTGAGCATCGGGTTTTGGTCCGTAGATTCTGATTTGAGGTATTTGGGCTAATTGATCGAATAAATAGGCTGTTAATTCCGCTTCATAAGCATGAATTTTATCCATACCAATGTTAGTTAAATAATCTATAGCTGCACCCAGGGCGATCGCCTCACCAATAGCAGGTGTACCGGCTTCAAATTTGTGGGGTAATTCTGCATAGGTGGAATGGTCTAAATACACCTCTGCAATCATTTCTCCACCACCAAAAAATGGCGGCATTGCTTCTAATAATTCTAATTTCCCATATAAGAAACCAATACCAGTGGGAGCTAACATTTTATGTCCAGAAGCTACCAACCAATCACAGTCAATTTCTTGGACATTAATAGGAGTATGGGGGACACTTTGGCAAGCATCCATTAAGAATTTTGCACCGTATTGGTGAGCAATTTCAGCTATTTCTTTAACTGGGTTAATACAACCCAAGGTATTAGAAATATGAACTATAGAAACGAGTTTTGTTTTTTCGGAAATCAGTTTTTTAAACTGTTCAAAATCAAAGGTTTCTTCTGGAGTGAGTTCGACAAATTTTAAAACTGCACCTGTTTTTTGAGCGACAAATTGCCAAGGAACTATATTACTATGGTGTTCCATAACTGAGAGAATTATTTCGTCTCCCGGTTGTAAGTTGTTCATTCCCCAACTGTAAGCAACTAGGTTAATAGCTTCACTAGCGTTGCGTGTAAAAACAATTTCTTGGCGAGATTTGGCGTTAATAAAATTAGCTACTTTGTCTCTTGCTGCTTCGTAAGCGTCGGTAGCTTTGGCACTTAAATAATGTGCGCCGCGATGCACGTTGGCGTTATATTGTTCGTAATAATCACGCCATGCGTTTAATACTGATAATGGTTTTTGGGAAGTTGCAGCGTTATCGAGGTAAACGAGGGGTTTACCGTGGACTTCTTGATGTAATATTGGGAAGTCTTGGCGAACTTTATCAGCGAGGGTTTTGGTAGAAGTGAATGTCATTTTTAATAAGTATTTCAGGAGTACAGAATAATTTCTAAATTTTAGAAATTCGACAATTCAACAGAAAATATAAAGTTCGTAGTAAGGACTTTAGTCCTTAAAATCTTTATGTTTGAGCGATGAATCGCTCACTACGAACTTACAATGCTTTACTTACTTGTGAGAGCGACGACTGTTTTTAACAGTTTTTCTCTCAATGATGAAACAGGAATTAAGTTAATAATTTCTGCTGCGAAGGCGTTAACTAATAGTTTGCGTGCGTCGGTTTCATCTATTCCGCGACTTTGCAAGTAGAAGATTTCATCGTCTTCCAATTGACTGACGGTTGCACCGTGAGCGCATTTAACGTTATCTGCGGTTATTTCTAGTTGGGGTTTGGTGTCAACTCTGGCTTTTGATGATAACAATAAGTTGCGGTTTAATTGTGCAGCGTCGGTTAATTGTGCGGGTTTGGGAACGAAAATTTTACCGTTAAATACTCCATGAGCGCGATCGCCTATAATGCACTTGTGTAGTTGTTTACTAACACCATGCGGATGATTTAAGGATATAGCACTGTGAGTATCAGCTAATTGTTTATCACCAATAACTGTTAAACCATTGAGTGTTGTTTCTGTTTGTTCTCCTGTTTGTAAAATCTCCAAATTATGACGGGAAATTTTACCACCAATTGTTACAGTATTACAAGTATAACGACTATACCGCGCTTGTGTTACCGCAGTTTTGCTAATGTGAAAAGCAGCATTACTTTCTAACACAATTCTATTGTGATTAACCTGAGCATTTTC
The DNA here is from genome assembly GCF_028329225.1 of Sphaerospermopsis kisseleviana CS-549. Taxonomy (NCBI): domain Bacteria; kingdom Bacillati; phylum Cyanobacteriota; class Cyanophyceae; order Nostocales; family Aphanizomenonaceae; genus Sphaerospermopsis; species Sphaerospermopsis kisseleviana. Next base: position 10,482 of record NZ_JAQMTI010000084.1, read on the forward strand.
ATTTACCCAGATTTCCGTCACACTATTATTAAAGTAAACTTGCTCCTCTTGTGGAACAGGCATCTTGCCTGTTAAATATTCTCCAATACCTGTAACATACTCTTCAATCAAACTCACCTGAGAATTACTTTCAGCTATTACCAAACAACGAGGTTGAGAAATAATAGCTGACTCACCAGCAACAGAAATAAATAACAGATGAATGGGATTTTCTACAACCACATTTTTACCCACCCAAACCACTGCGACATCATTTAAACCGACAGTATTCAGAGCAGTAAAAACATCCCTTGTTACCTCAGACTTGTCCTGAGCGAAGTAGAAGGGCTGTGCTAAATATTCCTGAGCAACATCATCATCTAAAACATCTAAATTACCAACCTTTAAACCAGCAGGTAAATTTTCAGTATCAGATAAATTCGCTGCAAAAACACCATTTACAAAAACCAAACGGTGAGCAACTTCAGGTAAAGCAAAATCATCTGGTAGGGACAATTCATGAATTGTCCCTACATTAAAACTTACCTCTTTCAGTGGAGATAAATCAGTAAAACGCCATTCTTCATCGCGGGTGTTGGGAATAACAGAATGACGTACCCACTTAACAGCATCATTCTTAATTTGTTGTACCCAACCGCTTTTTTCAGATGCAGAAACCTGATTTAATAAACCAGTTAAAAAAGCATCTCGATTTAACAAAGAATTAGAAATAGAACTAGGAGAAACATCAATATTCATGATTACACACCTACTCCTAAAGCTTCTTCCAACACCCAATCATAACCACGAGATTCTAACTCTAAAGCTAACTCTTTACCACCACTTCTAATAATGCGTCCTTGAGCCATTACATGAACAAAATCAGGGACAATATAATCAAGAAGACGCTGATAGTGAGTAATCATAATTGTGGCATTTTCAGCATTAGTTAACTGATTCACCCCATTAGCAACAATTTTCAGAGCATCAATATCTAAACCAGAATCAGTTTCATCCAAAATTGCTAACTTAGGTTCTAAAATAGCCATTTGCAGAATTTCATTCCGCTTTTTCTCACCACCAGAAAAACCCTCATTCACACTACGATTGAGAAAAGAAGGATTCATTTTCACAACTTCCAACTTTTCTTCAACCAAATCATCAAAATCGAAAGCGTCAACTTCTTCCAAACCTTGAGCTTTTCTCCGAGAATTATAAGCAACCCGTAAAAAATCCAAATTGCTCACACCGGGAATTTCTAGAGGATATTGAAAAGCCAAAAACACACCACTTCTAGCGCGTTCTTCCGCTTCCATTTCCAAAAGATTTTGTCCTTGGAAAATCACCTCACCACCAGTCACAGAATAAGCAGGATGTCCCGCTAACACTTTAGAAAACGTACTCTTACCAGAACCATTTGGACCCATAATCGCGTGAACTTCACCAGCGCGAACCTCCAAATTTAACCCCTTTAAAATTTGAGTTCCATCAACATCAGCCTTCAAATCCTTAACAGACAAAATCAAATCACTATTTTCAATAATCATGTTCTCTCTCTCTTCTCTCTTCTTTCTTTGTGAACTTTGCGTACTTTGCGGTTCGTTTCAAAAAAAACCTCAAAGAAAACAGATTAACCCACACTACCTTCCAACTTCAAACTCAATAACTTATCAGCCTCAACAGCAAACTCCATAGGAAGCTGATTAAAAACATCCTTACAGAAACCGCTAATCATCATAGAAATAGCATCTTCTGCGGAAATACCACGTTGAGCAAAAAAGAATAATTGATCTTCACCAATCTTAGAAGTAGATGCTTCATGCTCAACCTTTCCAGTATTATTCTGAACTTGAATATAAGGAAAAGTATTAGCCTGTGCATTATCCCCAATTAACATCGAATCACATTGAGAATAATTTCTAGCACCCTTCGCAGTAGGATTAATCTTCACCAAACCACGATAACTATTACTTGATTTTCCAGCAGAAATACCTTTAGAAATAATTGTACTGCGAGTGTTTTTACCAATATGAATCATCTTAGTGCCAGTATCAGCTTGTTGCTTATGATTTGTTAATGCAACAGAGTAGAACTCACCCACAGAATTATCACCAACTAACACACAGCTAGGATATTTCCAAGTAATAGCAGAACCGGTTTCTACTTGAGTCCAAGAAATCTTAGAATTGACACCTTGACACAAACCGCGCTTGGTTACAAAGTTGTAAATTCCACCTTTACCATTTTCATCCCCAGCGTACCAGTTTTGCACGGTAGAATATTTAATTTCCGCATTATTTAAAGCTACCAATTCCACAACCGCAGCGTGTAATTGATTGCTGTCGTACATCGGTGCTGTACAACCTTCTAAATAGGAAACATAACTATCATCTTCGGCAATAATTAAGGTTCTTTCAAACTGTCCTGTATCACCGGAATTAATGCGGAAATAAGTTGATAATTCCATTGGTGATTTTACACCTTTGGGGATATAAACAAAAGAGCCATCGCTGAATACTGCGGAATTTAAAGCCGCAAAATAATTATCAGCAATAGGTACAACACTACCCAGATATTTTTTTACTAATTCTGGATGTTCCCGTAATGCTTCGGAAATAGAACAGAAAATAATGCCATCTTTAGCGAGTTTTTCTTTATAAGTAGTCGCTACAGAAACACTGTCAAAAATTGCATCAACAGCAACATTAGTTAATCTTTTTTGTTCATTTAAAGGAATACCTAATTTCTCGAAGGTTTCCAATAAAGTGGGATCAACTTCATCCAAACTGTTGAGTTTTTCTTTCTTTTGTTTCGGTGCGGAATAATAAATGATATCCTGATAATTAATAGGTGGATAGGTGACATGAGGCCATGTAGGTTCGGTCATCTTCAACCATTGACGGTAAGCACGAAGACGAAATTCTAGCATAAATTCCGGTTCTTCTTTTTTAGCGGAAATTAAGCGAATAATGTCTTCATTTAGTCCACGAGGGATGGTGTCGGTTTCGATGTCGGTGACAAAACCGTACTTGTAAGGTTGGTTAACTAAGGTTTTGACGGATGCGCTCATCGGTTCTCTTGTGTTCTCTTTAAAGGATAGGCGACGGGTTCTATAAAGCTGATTCCCGTTTTTTGTTACCAATTGCTAACAGGGCTGTTAGAATAGGTTTACACACTAAAACAACTCGGCTGTTGTTTAATCTAAATCTATTGTACGATAGATTAACAACAACAATGTTGTTTAAGTCAAATTTTTTTAGAGATTTTTTGAATTTTTGGAAATTTTTATTGGGACTAACATGGCCACTACCCAGCAGTCCTCTACTAAGCAGGATATCCTAGAGTATCTTTTAAAACACTCACAAGCTACGGCTCTTGAACTTGCGGAAATATTAGAAGTTAGCCCCCAAGCGATTCGTCGCCATTTAAAGGATTTGGAGGCTGAAGAATTAGTGATATATTCTATACCGGAAAATTCTGGTATGGGTAGACCTCAACATATATATAGTTTAAGTCAACGGGGCAGGGAACATTTACAAAAGAGTGTTAGCAGTGTCGGTGGTGGTTATGGAGAGTTTGCAGTTTCGCTGTTAGATACTTTAGCGGAAACTGTAGGGCGTGAGCAGGTAAAAACGATTTTACAAAAACAGTGGGAAAGAAAGGCGCTGGAATATCGGGAAAGGGTGGGTAATGGTTCTTTAAAGGAACGGGTTGCCGCTTTGGTGGAATTGCGAAAAGCTGAAGGTTTTATGGCTGAGTTTCACCCTGTAGAATCGGATGCTAACGGTGGTGATAGGTTTTTATTTATGGAACACACCTGCGCTATTTCTAATGTGGCTGAGTCGTTTCCTAGTGTGTGTGGTCATGAGTTGGAAATGTTTGGAGCAATTTTACCAGATTGTAGTGTGGAAAGGACTCATTGGTTAATTCATGGTGAGCATCGTTGCGGGTATTTGGTACAGAAAAGATAGGATGTTGAACGCAGATGAACGCGGATAAACGCAGATGAGGAGAAGTAAGATATGGAAGTTGAAAAATTATCTGATCGTCAACAAAGATTAGACAGTTTTTTAGAAGCTGTAAAAGCTGCAAGTCAATTAGAAGATGATATCAGAAAATATGGGTTAGATGCTGCTTATTTATATTTTGAAGATATGGATGGTAATTAGTTGGAAACTTGGGGTGATGATGACGATGAACCCTGTTATATTGAATAAAAAATACATTGAATAGAGTAAAAAGCAAATTATTATGAAAGTTCAAAAAATTAAACTCAAACATTTTAAAAAATTTCGAGATCAGGAATTAGATTTTACTGATCCTGAAACTGGTTTAGCAGAAGATTTAATTGTTATTATTGGTGTAAATGGTGCGGGAAAAACGAGCATTTTACAAGCTATTGCATCCACATTAGGTACAGCTACAGGAAGATTAAAAAAACCTGCTGATTTAGATTGGCCGGGATTTAATTATGAATTATTAGGTAGTAATTGGCGTGGTTCTCCCACCAATGTCACTATTAATGTACAATTTTCTAAATCAGAACTGCAAGCTATTAGCGAATTTCACCAAAAATTAAGAGAAATAGAAAGAGATTTACCAGTTCCTCCTGCTAAAGAATACCTTGTTAATTTAAAATGGCAAGGTGAAAGTGTAACAGCAGATAGAGCAGCAGAATTATTTCAATTTAAAGGACGAGAATATGCTAAACAACTATCTCGTTCTCAAGGATTTTCAGTTTTTGAAAGAGTGGGTACAGTCTTTTGGTACACAGAACAAAGAACTGCAACTAGTCTGACTCCTGAAGATCCAGAAAAACAATTAGAAATTACAGAGGATATTTTACGCGATCGCCTAGCAAAGTGGCAAATTTTTCATGAGAAATATGGAAAAAATGGTAAAAGTTTTCGTCCAGGAGCAAAAGACTTATACGCAAAAATATCCGAAATTTATAAAACTGTTTTTCCAGGACGTGAATTTGCAGGTTTAGAAATGCGAGATAATATTGATGATATTCTCAGCGAACCTTGGTTTTATATTTATAACAGTAAAAATAAAACTCACTATGAATTTTCGGAAATGTCTGGGGGAGAGCGTGCGACATTTCCTATACTTATGGATTTTATGAATTGGAACATTCACAATTCAGTAATTTTAATTGATGAAATCGAATTGCATTTACATCCACCCATGCAACAAGCTTTACTTAGAACTTTACCGAAATTAGGTAAAAATAATCAGTTTATTATTACTACTCATTCTGATTATGTAGCACAATTAGTACCAGAATCATCTATCAGAAGAATAGAGGAGTAATTAAACTGTGAGAGTAGTTGACAAAGTTATTTTTTGTGAGGGTAATCTTGACTTAGGGCTACTTAATAAGGTGGTCGAAAATCAATTTAATAATATTACAATTGTTGCTGCTGGCGGTAAGTTTAGTTTTTCGACATTTATTCAAGGATATTTTTCTTCTGTAGAGGAAAATAAACAGGATAAAAATAATGAGAGGAAAAATCAAGATGAACGAAAAAAATCTGCTAAAAAATATATTACTTTCAGAGATCGTGATTTTGATACTGAACCTACATCAGAAATTAAGTTACTGCAAATAGATAAATTAGGAAATAGATCGTTTCTATCTCATCGTACCTGTATTGAAAATTATTTACTTGAACCTGAACTCATTCATCAATATTGGATAACCAAATATGAAGAACAATTAGAAAATCCTATTTCTAGATGGGGACACAAAGATTCACCAGGAATTGATAAAATCACTCAATGGATAGAAGAAGCTGCAAAGAATTTACAAGCTTATCAAGCTGTCAGATGGGCTTTAGGCAATTTATGTCAACTTAGTGCTAATAGACAACAGTTAAAAACAAAATGGACTGAAAATACAATTCCAGATTCTCTAGATTTATCTAATTGTAAAAGTGAGGCTTTGTCATTAATTAATGAATTTAAAAATACAGTTGAGGAAGTGACAATAGATAAGTTTGAAGAAAGTCTATCTAAGTATTTACAGCTTTTTAATCAACAGGAATTTTGGCAGCAAAAGCAGTATTTAATTTGGTTTAATGGTAAAGATATTTACAAAGCAATGCACAAAATAAGTCAAGATAAAACACGCCCATATAAATCATATATTTCTATGGATAAATTTTCTAAATGGGCAGTTAATAATATTGACATTAATCAATACCCTGATTTGATTGAATTGAGAAATAAAATAGAACAGCTTTAGAAGAAATATTTTGAAAAGTTGAAAATCAGATTGATTCCTAATTTATTCTGGAATTCAGCCAGTTAATCTTTTGGGAAAATCGAAAAGTTAGCACATCTACCCAAATCATACCCGAATGTGCCAAAATGTACATAACTATATTTTAGGCATCTGTAATCTATGGTTTGGCAAAAAGGTGATAAATTACAGGGTGGGAGATACGTTATAGAAAAAGTAGAGAATGGTTAAAGTTATTGCCTGATTTTAGTAATCAGGTTTATCAGATTAGTCAGAAAATAGAACATCAAACAATTAAGACAGAGAAAACTGTTCCTGTTATTGTAGGTGTTAATAACAAGGCTAAACTCAACAATATTAGTTTTAAGTTATTGAAATTAATGGGTATATGTTATTCAATGATGGGATTTTTATTAGCATCTTCTCCTTGGTATTATTCAGCTTTTGCTTGTTTCTTAGGTTTGAATTTGGCGTTTATCTCTGCTTTGATTTTAGTGTTAAATAAACCATTGCCTTATTTTTCATCAACTTGGTACATAGCTTTGCTTTTAAAGTTTGCTTTACAAATGGTTTTGAGTTTACCTTTGATTTTAGCTATGTTGGGATCTATTTATTTATCTATTGGATCAATTGAAGGTAAAGGAGAGGGTTCTATTGCCGGTTTAGCTGGTATTATTATTTTTTGTATTAATATTGTCTTGATTTTCATTTATGTTACAATTACTAAAAAATTCGAGAATTGTTTAAGTAGATGGAATCAATTTTTATTATTACTTGGCACATCTTGGTTAGGCTTATTTTTAGGCTGGTTAACCTATCAATTCCTCCCAATATTTCCAAATCGCTAAACCTTACATTTTTTATTATCTTATGATACAATATAATTGAGTTCCAAAAATATAACTACATAAATATAAAAAATATGAACAACCTATCAATTCAAGTGCAAACATTACAGGAAGCATGGGAAAAAGGTTTACAGCAAGGTTTAACCCTAGTTGCTGTAAATATGTTACGAGAAGGTATTGATTTAGATTTTATCGTTAAACTAACTGGACTGCCATTAGAAGTAGTTAAAAATTTACAAATTGTTGATACAGATGATGAGAAAATATTGGTTAAAGAATTTTTAGCAATGAGTGAATCATCATTAAATAAAGTTTGGCTTGATCCAGAGGAAGACGAAGCATGGAAGGATCTATAGAACATTTAATTAAAGGTGATGTTATATCTGTTCCTTTTCCTTTCTCTGATACATCTACCACTAAGAAACGTCCAGCTTTAGTTATAACTGAATCGGACAATAATAATATTATAATTTGTCCTATCACCAGTAAACCAGGTCGAGATTATGAAATTAAGTTAGAAGATCAAGATTTTAGAGTTGGTAAATTGAATTTAAGTCCTTGCTATATTCGCCCTAATATTATTGCGACGGTTGATAAAAGTAACGTAATTCGGTACATTGGAAAAATCAAAGATGAGAAAATTCATCAAGTCATTACCGCAATTATTGAAATTATAGAAAAGCCATCATCACCACCACCAGTATCAAAAGCTTGGGAAAGAGGTAAAAAACCAAAATGATGAAATACCCATATCACCGACTTCTTGGATAAACTATTGAAGTAAGAAGTTGGGGATCTTTAACTACTTACGATTAAACCAATTTTCCCCACCTGGTAACTGTATTAAAACTTCCGCGATCGCTTTCGGTAAAGTTTTCGCCGAATGTTCATAAGTCAAAGTTAAAAATTGACAACTTTTTGCTATCAACTCCGGTTTATCAATCATTTCCTCCAATTGAAATTGATTATATGCACCATTTAAAACCTCATCACTTGCATCAGCAATAGCTTTCTCTATAACCTCCTCTAAAATTAAATCTTCCCATTCATCAACATTAATATAATAGGATTTTTTATTTTCCTTTAAGTTGATATCTTGAATACCTACCACTGAATTTCTAATAGAAGCTGCCCAGGAATTGGTTAGCCGTTGCTCAATTTGATTTTTAATTAAATGTATTAGTAAAATCTTTAAAAAAGACTTTATTTGTTGTATAATTGCTTTCTTACTCATCCCCTCTAACTCATCAACAATAGCTAAAGCATCGCTATAACGCTGTTCTAAGATACTATTTCTGAGGTCTATTAATTCCTGTGTCATCTTTGTATTAACCTCAAATTAACTCAACTACATTTAATATACCATCAAATATGGTTAATGAAACTCAAACCCCATGATTAACCCCTCTCTGCGTTCTCTGCGTCTGGAGCGTGAGAAAAAACAATTATTCAAAAATTACCACAATATGATTTAATATAAAAAAACTTCCCACTTAAACACAACTTTAAACCCTATGGATATCTCCCCCAACCAATCATCAAGCCAATTTTTAACCCCTGACGAATCTGCACAAGTTGACGCAGCTTTATTATCTTCCCCTGAAAAGTTTTTAACCAGATTGACAATTTCCTCCTTACGGATTTTACAACATATTGCTACAGAATATGATGTACCCATTGAAGATTTGACAGCCAAACAAATTATTAACTGGTTTGAAATTGATGCAAAAATTAGAAGAGAAAAAGGAGTAGAAGAAGCATTTTTGAAGTGGTAGGGAATAAATCAGGAGACATTATCTTGATATATATAACTAAAAGGCGAGTTTTTATAACTCAGTCCTTTGCTATTTTTGGATTATTAGGACTATCTCTAATTAGTTGTAATTCCAAGGTAGCAAAAACCATGAAATTAACCAGCAGTGCTTTTGTAGATAATGGTTTAATTCCTGCAAAATATACCTGTGATGGTGCAGATATTTCACCACCTCTAAGCTGGGAAGAAATTCCCCCAAATACCCAAAGTTTAGTATTAATTGTAGATGACCCAGATGCACCAAAAAATACTTTTGTACATTGGGTTATTTATGATATTCCCCCTTCAGTTAACCAATTAGCGGAAAAAATTCCTGCGGGTAAAACTATTCCTATTGGTGGGATACAGGGTAAAAATGATTTTGGCAAATTGGGTTATGGTGGTCCTTGTCCTCCTAGTGGAACTCACCGTTATTTTTTCCATCTTTATGCTTTAGATAAAAAGCTAAATTTAGAACCTGGTGTTAGTAAAAATCAAATTTTAACAGCAATAGCAGGTCATGTTTTAGCAAAAGCCGAATTAATGGGAAAATATCAACGCCAAAGTTAAATGATTTAACAATGAAAAGAATCATTAGATCCCCGATTCATTTAATAAATAATAAATCAGGGATCTAATCACCAATTACCAATTACCCATTACCAAAAAAACAGATATGATAAATATTCAACACAGACAAAATCAATGATTGTAATTATTAGTCCGAGGACTACGCGCACCTGCAACTGCACCCATTAATGCTGCTGCTAAACTTAATAGAGAACCAAGGACAAACCACCATAAAGTTCTGGAAGTTGCTGCGGCAATTTCACGAGTTTGTTCAGCAGTTAAAGCAGGTAAATTTTGTGGTATCGTAGTACCTTGTCCTTGAATTTGATTAATTACTGATGCTGCATTGTAAGCAGCAACCCCAAAAGCACCCCAGACTCCATTTGCTAATAGAAAAGAGCTAATTGCTAAAGTAGTCGCCCAAAGAATTGCACCGTTAAGTAAAGCTGTATCTCGGTGCATTGGTCCACAACCACGGGTTGCTATCCAACCACCCAGAAACAGGGAAAGTAATAAAGCTAAAGTTGACCAAATTCCTACATTACTAATAATACCTGTTGCTATGCTTCTTGGTGCTAAAGAGTCAGCAATTCTTCCAGCACCTAATGCCCCAAAAAAGGAACTTAATATTAATTGCGTAGCTAGAGCAACTAAAACACCGGAAATTATTGGACCCCACCGCACGCGATCGCGGTATTCTGTTACTCGACTAGCTACCGCAGACTCAGAAGGCAGAATTTCATCCCCTATTCTATTTACATAAGACATAGTTTATTTTCTCCCTTGCTATTTCAGTAAAGTTGCTCAGGTATATTTATGCTTTATGCTTTTATTTACAATTAAATTGCTATTTTGTGTTTTTATTATCTATCAGTGGAAAGAGTTAATTACTATGTCTTTAGTGAGAAGATAAGGTTGTGAAATACAGTTTGGAAATATAGATGTAATGTTGAATTTTTCAGACTTTTTACATATTCAAAAAAGACAAAATTCTAACGCATTTTTACAGCCGTACCTGTAGCAGTAATCAGTAACAAAACTCCAGATTGATCAACATTTATTGTTCCTGTATCAATTTCTATACCGATCACAGCATCCGCCCCTAAACGTTGCGCTCTTTGTTCTAGTTGTTCTAGTGCTTTCCGTTGTCCTTCTTCAAATAAACGCTCGTAACTGCCACTACGTCCACCAACAATATCCCTGATGCTGGCTAAAAAGTCCCGCAAAAAATTGCTGCCATAGACAACTTCCGCTGTGACAATGCCCAAATATGAATCAATGACAGCGCCTTGAATGACATCGGTTGTACTTAAAAGCATAATATTTCCTTATTGACAGCCAATAGTTTAAAGTTTGGGTTTTTATGTGCCTCTGATACAGATTGCCATAACTTCTGGAACTTTTTGGATCTTATTTTCATCCTATATTTTCATCCTGCCACACTTGTAAATGCCAATTGAATTGCATCTAGTTCATAGTCTTGCCACTTATCAGATGAGTATAGATGTTCGCCTGAATTCCTATATACAGCAACAGGACAGGGTTCTAAAAATTACCAATTTTAGAAGATTTTGTTAATGTGAATAAATACAGTTTTCAAAACTAAATATTTTTGTTTTAATGTACAAACAAAAACTTCACTAAAATTTAAGGATCTTTATGGTATACAAACAAACATCATTTTTGGTGGCTGTTCTATTATTAGGAAGTTTTGTAACTGCAATTCCTGTAGTGGCTGAAAGTACAGAGGTATTAGTTGCCCAAGCAAGTAACCCACGGTTAAGGGAATTATTAGAGGAAGGGCGGAGATTAGTCGATGCGGGGGATTATAATGGGGCGATCGCTGTCTATCAGGAAGCAGCAAAATTAGCTCCCAGCAATGCGAGAATTCATTCTGGAATTGGGTTCTTATATGCTCAACAAGGTAATTTTCAGTTAGCTTTAACTGCTTATCGTCGTGCGATCGCCCTAGATGGGAATAATAGTGACTTTTATTACGCTGTAGGTTATATCAAAGGTAATTTAGGAGACACCAACGGAGCAAAAGAAGCTTATCGTCGATCCATCCAGCTAAACCGTAGCAATTTTAATGCTTATTTAGGGTTAGGTGTCACACAAACTGCTTTAGGTGATTATACCTCAGCGATGTGGGCTTTTGAAGAAGCAATTAAATTAAACCGTAACAATCCACGTACTTATGAATTGATGGGTTCAATGTTCAAACAACGTAGACAAACTCAACAGGCCAGCAATGCTTTAAGACAAGCTCTTAGTTTATATCGCAGCAGTAATGATGCAGAAGGTGCAAACAGAGTAGAAAATATGCTCAGAGAGATCGGAGGTTAATATTAGTAGGTAGCAGAAAAAAATTCCTTGACAAATTAAATGATTGCTGAACTCTAACCAATGCTAAAAATAAGAAATAGACTCTGGTGAATTACCAAAATTATGAATACTCAGGGAATAGAAAATCAGCAAAATTTGTCATGGTCTTTTTGGCCTATTTTACCTCTGTATCCCTACGGAAAAAGAAAGACTCTATGCCGAGAAATTATCAAAGATAGCCTATGGATATTTGATCAATTACAGGGCATTCTGTATACAGTTGTACCAGTTAGAATGACCATAATTAAGCTACAGGAAGGCGGACTTTTAGTTTATGCACCTGTAGCACCTACCCCAGAATGTATCAATTTAGTAAAAGAATTGGAACAAAAACATGGGGAAGTAAAATATATAATTTTACCTACCAGTTCCGGTTTAGAACATAAAATATTTGTCGGTCCTTTTGCCAGAAAATTTCCCCAGGCTTTAGTTTATGTTGCTCCCCATCAATGGAGTATTCCTTTTAATCTTCCCCTCAGTTGGTTAGGTTTTCCTCAAAAACGGACATTATTTTTATCAATAAATCATCAAAACAACCCCTTTGGTAATGAATTTGAATATAAAATTTTAGATATCAATTTAGGTAAAGGTTCTTTCCAAGAAGTTGCATTATTACACAAACCATCTCGCACTTTATTATTAACAGATACCATACTTTCTATTTCTGAAGAACCACCGGAAATTTTACAAATAGATCCCTATCCCTTACTATTTCATGCTAGAGACAACGCCCAGCAAAAAATGATAGATAATGCTCATAACCGTCGTCGTGGTTGGCAAAGAATAGCTTTATTTGCAATTTATTTTCGTCCCAGTGCAGTCAAAATTTCTCAACTTGGGGAAATGTGGAAAGATGCCAAAAAATCCCCTGATCGTTCACATCAAGCATACTTTGGTTTTTTCCCCTTTAAATGGGATGAAAATTGGCAAGATACCTTTACTGCATTATCTGGTAATGGTCGTCCTTTTGTCGCCCCAATTTTACAAATTCTCATCCTTCCTCAAGGAGGAAGAGAAGTAATAGAATGGGCTGATCAAATTGCAAATTGGGATTTTCAACAAATTATTTCTTGTCATTTTGATGCACCTATTAAAGCTACTCCTCAACAATTTAGACAAGCATTTAGTTTTTTAGAAAAGCAACCAAAAGCGAGTTATCAGCAACCTTTATTAAAAGAAGATGTGCATTTTATTGAAGAATTGGAAGCTGGTTTAGTGAAGCGGGGTATTGCTACACCTCAAAAGGAAAAGGTGTAATTTGTAATTTGTTAGTGATTTGGCCTACACACACATCACAGAAAAATTAACCGCAAAGAACGCAAAGGACACAAAGGAAAGAAGCTTTAAAAGATATTTTGTATGAAGCTTGATTTATTGGAGATTATATATCACAATAAAGATAAACTTTATATAAATTATTCAATGCAAGGAACACAACTTTCTTTTTTATCTAACGAGGATAAGGGTCATCTTAACAAAAAACAAAAAAAACCGAAGTTAGGACGTTATGAGCGTATTCAGCGTCAACTAGATCAAGATAATTCTGATCCATACAAAATATTTATTGATGTTAATACCCCACAAATTCCATTCTCTCAATATAATTTTGTGGATCTTTTTTGTGGTGCTGGAGGAATTACCCAAGGGTTATTCCAAGCAGGATTTACACCATTAGCTAGTGTAGAAATTAGTCCCATTGCTTCTGCAACTCATCAAATAAATTTCCCCAACTGTCATCATTTCTGTGGAGATATTGAAAAATTTTCTCCCCAAAAATGGCTGCAAAAAATAGATTCATCTGAAATTAATATTGTGGTTGGTGGTCCACCATGTCAAGGATTTTCAGTAGCAGGAAAACGTGATCCTAAAGATCCTAGAAATAGATTATTTTATGAATTTGTGCGTGTTGTTTCCGAAATACGCCCTTGGTACGTAGTTATGGAAAATGTGCCGGGTATTTTAACAATTCAAAAAGGGGATGTAAAAACAGCAATTTTTGAAGCTTTTGAGTCTATTGGCTATCCTAATATTTCTGTAGCAATTCTCGAATCTGCTGCTTATGGAGTACCACAAATTAGACCAAGAGCAATTTTTATTGCTAATAGATTTGGAATGCCAAATCCCTATCCTCAAGCACAATTAAAACCAGAAGAATATAAACCTATAGAATCAGCAATTTCTGATTTACCAGCATATACTCCCATACCAGAAATTAATCACGAGTGGACTAAACATTCACAGGAATACATGGAACGTTTAGCAAAAGTTCCTCCTGGTGGTTCTTTATATGAAAAATATGCTGATGCTTTCAAAAGACAATATCCTGGTAAACCGAGTATGACTGTAAAAGAAAATCATGGTGGTACACATATTCACCCTTATTTAAACCGTGTGATTTCCGCTAGAGAAATGGCCAGATTACAAACATTTCCTGATTCATTTATTTTTGAAGGTACTATGAAAAAAGCTATGTGGCAAATTGGTAATGCTGTTCCACCACGTTTAGCAGAATGTATTGGTTATGCTCTGATTCCTTACTTGAATGATATTGCAAGTAACACCAAAAAACCTGTTAAATTCCTTCATTGTGAGCAATCTGAGATAGTTTTTGGTTAAGTGCATTACGCCAAGTTTCAAAATCATACCACCCACAACCAATACAACCTTCCTCAGCTTTATCACCTCGTTGATGTTGGGAAGGCCAATCTTCACTTGCTTGATACCAGAATTTAATCCCAAAAGGTGTACCGCGTTTACCAGTTTTAATACAGCGTTCACAACTTCTCGATTTTAAAAGATTGTGATTTCCAGAAGCATCTTTTTTGAGTAATTGAAACTTTTTTCTAATTTCTTCTTCACTCATAGATGTTAAATGTGGAGCTTCACTTTCTCCCCAACGTTCCATAGGAAAACGATGGTCAATTACTAACTCATGTTTTTCTCTTTGTCTTTGTTCTATGACATCTGTATATGAATAAACTTCGAGAATTTTCTTAACTAACGAAGCAGGAATATTAGCAGCTGAATTAGCTGATTTTATTTCTCCTGTCCAGCGATCTCCTAAGCGTATTTGTTGACAAGTTAAGCAGTAATTCTTTTCTGTTTCAATTACTAAACCAGGACGACTTCTTGTACCCCTTTGTAACCCTTGAATACCTCCACCACCTGCATATTGAGTTGATCCTATATTTTTACCTTCACATTCTCGACAATGCCATTTTTGGTCTGATAGAAGATTAAAAACTTTTAACTGAGTTGAGTTTTGTCTGAATTGAGCTTGAATAGTTTCTACTAAATTTCTTTGGTTTGTCACTTTATTTTATCTTTTATCAGCTTCAATTTCCAGATTTTGCAGAAGAACAGAAACACTAATACCTAAGCCATCTGCAAGACTAACAAGCGCAGTTAAAGAAGGGTTTCTCACTCCACGTTCTACACCAGAAATGTATGTGCGGTCTAAGTTAGCACGTAGTCCTAACTCTTCTTGAGAAATTCCTAACTCTGTTCTGCGTTGTCTGACTAGATAACCTAAAGCATTAAGAATCTTTTGTTTTGATTTATCCATCAGACAATTTTCAATGTCTATGGACTATCAGTCTACGGACTATGTGTCACATCAATGAGTATTTACCCATTTTTATTAGCAGCAATAGGCATTCTCCAACCAGTACCAAAAGCACGATCTGTAATTTTCAATCCTGGTGCTGCTTGACGGCGTTTAAATTCCGCAATAGAAACCAGTTTTAACACCCTATTTACTATTACTTGATCATGACCTGCATTAACTATTTCCCCTGCTGATTGATGTTTATTAATCAACCGTTCTAAAATATCATCTAAAATGTCATAAGCTGGTAAAGAATCTTGATCAACTTGACCAGGTTTTAACTCTGCACTTGGTGCTTTTGTGATAATATGTTGAGGAATAATTTCTTTTTGATGATGGGTATTTAACCAATTACAAATAGAATAAACACGGGTTTTTGGCACATCTGCAATTACCGCTAAACCACCATTCATATCACCATAAAGTGTACAATAACCTACAGCCATTTCTGATTTATTACCAGTAGATAAAAGCAGATGTCCAAATTTATTAGATATCCCCATTAACAAAGTACCACGAATGCGAGATTGAATATTTTCCTCAGCAATACCAAATTCTGTACCTGTGAATAAATCAGCTAAAGTATGATCAAAACTTTGCATTAATTCCCCAATAGGTAAAATTTGAGTTTTAATTCCTAAATTTTCCCCTAACTTTAAAGCATCACTCACAGAATGTTCAGAACTATAAGGAGAAGGCATTAATACACCTAAAACATTTTCTTTACCTAATGCAGTTGTCGCAATAGCAGCAACTAAAGCGGAATCAATACCACCACTTAAACCTAAAACAACTTGAGAAAAACGGCATTTTTTCACATAATCTCGCACACCTAAAACCAAAGCTTGCCAAATTTCCTGATCTTCAGATTCATCAACTGGGGAAATAGAATCTAACTGTAAATCGCGCATTTGTTCATCAAATTCAACAGTCAAAAAATCTGTTTCAAAACCTTTAGCACGACAAATAATTTCACCCTGATTATTTACAGCAAAACTACGTCCATCAAATATTAAATCATCATTTCCACCAACTTGATTAGTATAAATAATTGACTGTTGAAAATTGGCTGCACTATGTTTTAACATTGCTTCCCTTAATTTTTGCTTACCAACTGTATAAGGAGAAGCGGATAAATTGACAATTAAATCTACACCTAAAATGGATAAATCAGCAATGGGATTAACTGCATAATGACGTTTTCCCCAAAATTCCTCATCATTCCATAAATCTTCGCAAATAGTCACACCAATATTGATATCATCTAAAGCGAAATAATTAGCTTGCAATCCTGGTTCAAAATAGCGATTTTCATCAAATACATCGTAAGTTGGTAATAGTCGCTTGTAGAAATATTGTTTAATTTTTCCTGCTTCTAATAAAGCAATACTATTAAATAAAGTTTTACCCCCTGTAATATGAGCATCTTTATTTTTAACTACAGTTCCCACTAAAACAGCTAAATTAGCTGGTAAATCTTGAGCTAATTTTTTTAATGTGATATCCATTGATTTCACAAAACTAGGATTTAATAATAAATCCCTGGGTGGATAACCACATAAAGACAGTTCAGGTGTTAATAATAAACGGACATTATTTGCTGCTGCTTGTTGTGCAACTTCCAGGATTTTTTGAGTGTTTCCTGTTAAGTCACCGATAATAGGGTTAAGTTGGGCAATTGCAATTTTCATAAGACAAGGGAATAGGTAATTGGTAATTGGTAATTGGTAATTGGTGATTGGTAATTGGTGATTTGTAACTAATTTTTATCTATTCTCTATTAACTGTCACCTGTCACCTAATTTAAATAAAAACTAAAGGTTTATCCTTAAACGGTGCAAAAGCTTCTGCATCAAATTTATATAAACTCGCGGGACGACCTGCACCTCTTGATACTTTAATTCCTGTATCTAATAAAAAACCAAGTTTCAATAAACGCGCTCGAAAATTTGAATAATCAGAAAAGTTTTCCCCTAAAACTGTGGTGTATAACTGATATAAGTCATTTAAAGTAAAGGTTTCTGGTAAAACATCAAATGCTACGGGACTATATTCTAATTTATTTTTCAGTCTTCTGTGTCCATAGGTGATAATTTCATTATGATCAAATGCTAACTGAGGTATTTGTTTAACGGGATACCATGCAATACCCGCAACTTTATCAGCAATTAATTCTGCTTCTTCAAACCGAACTAAAGCAAAATAACTAACTGATAAATAACGCACTCCATAACTATTAATTTCTTCTCTGGGGTCACGGTTTGGACCACCAAAAGTATAAAGTTGTTCTAAATAAAGATTATTAACCTTTATTTTTTCTGCCATAATGCGATAAGCAGCATCTTCTAAAGATTCTCCTTGTCTAACTAAAGTACCAGGGAGACTCCAAGAATTTAAAAATGGTTCTTGCTGTCGCATTACTAATAAAACTAACAGCCGATTTTTGGTAGTATCTACAGAAAATATGACATTATCCACACCGACTTTAAAATCAGCCAAAGTTTGTTGAAGTGTGGAATTTGAGATTTTCTTATGGTTACGTAGTGGCATTTAAACGTACAATTTCTCCCGATAAATATAATCTATAACAGGTGGTGTGAGAGTTTGATGGTCTTTTTGTTGACGAAAAGCGGTAGAGGAAACATCTAAACCTGTTAAACTAGCGATCGCAATTTTTCCTCCTAATTCCCTAATTTTTTCCAAACTAATATTATCTATTACATATCCAGGACGAGGAATCACCAACAATTTCACTTGTTTTAATAAATCTTCAATATGATACCATCTTGGTAATTGAATAACTAAATCTGATCCAATTACTAAGGTATATTCGACATCATTACCCCATCTTAATTTCGCTTTTTCTAATGTTTCCAAAGTTCGCCAACTACTTAATTCTTGTTCCAAACTAATATTACCTAATGGTGCTTGAATATCTGTAATTAACAAATTCAACATTGCTGCACGATGAGGTAAAGGAGTTTGTTGCTCTTTAAAAGGATTATCAGCAGCCCAAACCGCTACCCAATCATAATGTTGAGATAACCATTTAATAATTTTTTGATGTCCCGCAGTTGGTGGATCAGCACTTGTTCCGAATAAAGCGATCTTTTTCATCTTACTTTGCGTCCTTTGCGTTCTTTGCGGTTAGTTTCTTAGTCTTTTCCTTCAACTCATGCAGCATTTCCGAAATTTCTACTTTTACAGAAATTGGATTTTCTAAACTTCTTGTTTCCTGCGGTAAACTCGCTACAGATAATGCGCTTCTTTCTCGAATAGTTTGTAAATTTTCTGTTGGTTTTATCTGCTTACCTGATTTCATCACTAACTCTAACAAAGGTTTTTCTTTCCCAGAATTTTCATCTAATAAACCTAATCTATCAGATTGTAATTTACCATCAACCAAAAACCTAAAAATTTGTTTTTTACCAGGATAAGTAAACTTACCGCTAGACATTTTCATCACCGGAATACCATCAATGTCTACTAATTTATAAACTCCATTTACAGGAGAACCTGTTACTAACTTTGTGCCTAAACCATAACCATCAATTTCTGCACCTTGATTTTTTAATCTTTGTATTTCCCATTCATCTAAGTCACCACTGGCAAAAATTGTAATTTGTGGTAGGAGCGATCGCACTTGTTTTGATAAACTAACTAAATCACCAGAATCTAACCTCACCCCAGTTAATGTCATTTCCCCACTATTTACCTTTTTAGCTAACTTTTCAGCAGCAGCAACAGTATCAAAAGTATCAATCAATAAAGGCGCACCCGGAAAATATTGATGAAAAGCTATAAACGCTTGTTGTTCACTTCCTTCTAAAGCTGATAACGCCATTACTAAAGCGTGAGCCATTGTACCAGTTGGGTTTTCACCTAGTTGTAATGCTGCTAACACATTGGAAGTGGCATCTAAACCACCTGCTAAAGCTGCCCTTGCAGCCCATAAAGAAGCTTGAGGACTAAAAGCTCTGCGTGTGCCAAATTCTAAGAGTTTTGCTTTTTCCCCCGCAATATTACGTAATCTAGCAGCCCTGGTAGCGATTAATGTTTGATAATTAAGTGTATTTAAAAGATAAGTTTCTACTATTTGTGCTTGCCATAAAGGCGCTTCAATTCTTAATAATGGCTCATTAGCAAATACAGCAGTTCCTTCTGGGACTGCCCACACATCCCCAGTAAAACCACCCTCTGTTAATAATGACCAAAAACGCTCAGGTGCATGATAAAATATACCTGTTCTTTGTAAAGCAGCAATTTGGGCAGAATTAAAACGAAAATTAGCTAAATATTCCAAAGCTTGCGCCAAACCCATCGCTATTAAATAGCCAAAACCTTCAGGTAAGCGTCTAACAAACAATTCAAAGCTGGCTCGTTTTTGTTCTATTCCTTCACCTGTGTAACAAGCTGCCATTGTTAGCTGGTAAAGGTCTGTCAGCAAACTATAATTTTCAGGACAAAGATTCAGTTCTGGGTTTTGGTATCTGTACTTGTCATCATCAACATTTGCAAAAGCTGTCATCTGAAAGCGTCCTACTAAGAGTGCTTCTCTTATTATGGTAAATCATACCATAATTAATGTCAAGTATAGAAAAGATGATGCCTGAAAACCTTGCCAATCAAGGCAAATTAATCTTTATATATCTTTATATATCTATTATTTCACAGTTTTTAATGGTAAGACTAATAATTATGTCAGAAAAATACCCGATTACTCGCCAAGAATTTACAATTAGAATTAAAAGAAAAAGTGTGATTCTTCAACTCAATGAAGTATTGCAAAGCAATCTAAAAAAACATTGCGTAAAATATAAATATATTGCGAATATGAGCAACCAACAAATATCAGCATTAAAGTAAAAGTAATAGATATCTCAGATAAAGGGCATAAAAAAGGAGTCTTAGATTATGTTTATCTCCAGAATGCTTGCTAGTATGACCCAATTTATTTCTGAAGCCTTCATGCGAATTTTTAGCCCTACAGATGACGCTTATCCTGTCACTGGTTTTCAACCTTTTACTGGCGTTCCCTATAAGAGACGTAAAGCTGCATCTTGGTAGATTTTTCTTAGGAGTTCAGGAGTTCAGGAGACAGAATAAATCTCCCCAACTCCCCAACTCCCCATCTTCCTGTCACCTGTCACCTGTCACCTAACCATATTTTCAAACACTGGTTTATGTAGTAACCAATCTTGACCTACTTGAATACTAATATCAGAGGCGATATTACCAGTGCTTTCAACCCGCACTTCTCCAAAACCTAAAGTATTACGAATAGATTCAGCACTATCACTATCACCTTGTTGAGCAACAATGTGAGTAGTATCCAAAGGTTCACCCCAAAGTCGAGAAATAAAGATATTACGATATCCAGCTTGTTCTAAAGCTGCAATTAAGGGACGAATTTGAGAGCGATCGCCACCTGTACTATATTGAATTGCGATCCGTAGCCGAGAGGGATCAGTGATTTCAGGATCAACTGATGTTGATTCTAAACCAAAGTTTTGCACCATTAATTTATTAATTATTTGTGGATCGGGTATCCAATAACTAGCCTCATACTCATGTTTTTCACTAAAACGACCGGGAAGCATTAACATCTGCATATTAGAGCGATTGGTTCGCGCCCCAAAACCAACCAAAGCCACAAGTTCCTCAACAGATAAGTTAGTATCAATATGTTCTCTCACTGTTTCTAGAATTTCTGGTAATCGTGTTAATGTTGCTGGATTAAGACTTTGTTCAATCAAGGCACGTAATACCATTTGTTGCCGTTGAATCCTGCCAATATCTCCGAGTTCATCATGGCGAAACCGGAGTAATTGTAGTGCTTGATCACCTGCCAAATGCTGTTTACCAGCCTTTAAATTAATATATAAATGTTGAGAATCATCCTTATATTTCATATCTTTGGGGACATAGACAGTTACACCACCCAAGGCATCAATTAACTTGCCAACACCCAAGACATTAATGCGGACATAACGATCAATTCCCACGCCTCCCAAGAGATTGCTGACAGTTTTAGCAGTTAAAGCCGGTCCACCATCGACATTGGCGGCGTTAATTTTTTTCAACCCAAACCCTTCAACCTCTGTCCGGGTATCTCTGGGAATGGAAAGCATAACTATTTTTTTGGTATCTGGATCAAACTTGATCAAGAGCATGACATCAGCAAGACCGTCAAAAGAATTAACTTGGGGTAGATATCTAAGTCCTTGGGTTTCAATAGGTGGATTTTGGATATCTGGAGGCAGTACACTCATCCCCATCACCAAGATATTCACAGGGCGAGTTAATTGAGAAAATTGGAAGCCATTGCCAGAAATGCGATCGCTATCAAAAACTGCTGCCTCCTTAGCACTTAACTGAGCTTGCTGCAAAGGTGTACTATCCCAAGAAACAGCCAACAAAGCCCCTGCCATACCTGAGACCATTGCTATCCCGCCCATACCCACCGCAAACCATAGCCAGCGACCTGATTTTGATTTGCGAGAGTTTTTGCCTTTAGCTTTAGCTTTCGCTGATTTTTTGCCTGCTGCTGATGTTCTTTGACTAGTCACAGATTTCCTCACACTGACTGCTAAAATACCGTAAATTTGCCTACTCAATACCAACTCAATATATGTAAATAAATTAGACCATGATGGATAATTCTTGGTATTGTCTACTTACTTACCTATCGTAGATACTACAAGACCTTTACCTGCATTTCTGTTGATTTTTTGATCATCCGGGAAGTTGATGGAAGTAGTTTATGGAAGTATGGCAATAATAAACCAAATTTGATTATTTGATGATATTGGTGGGTAGATTACCTATAAATGCTGGTATCAATCCTCAGATTGTTAAAAACATGAACAAATGTAAATTTACTATTTACGCAGTATTCGCTAGGCAAAACTACTGAATCCAGGCAAAGGATAAGACCTGCCTTGAATGACACGAGAAATTAACCAAACACTCACTAAAAAGTAACCAGATGTGAGAAAACTGTTAAGAATTAACAACCGGAGTGTAAAAAAATCTGAAGTAGCTGCCCCAGTTGCTAACAGCAAGTACCCTAACATCCATGTAAAGCCCAAGGTAATGGACAGACGACTCACGGCCAGTTGTTCCCGACTACCCTCATGGCGATAGAGAGTCCAAAGGGAAGGAAAAAAGCCGATGACAGGAATCAAGTATAAAAGCAGCAATCTTTTAGAAGTGGCAGTTTCTGGAGCAGGTGGGTAATTATCAATAGGTGGTAGATTTTCCATTGTGGAGGGTCTCATCATAAACCAGAGGAAGACATAAGATTCATATAGTTAGAGATAATAGTCTGTAAACAAGAATTTAGCTTAAGTTGTATTTAGTTCTATCCCCAATCAGCTAAAAATGCAGACACGAAAGCTACTTGACTGGTGGCAAACATTTACACCAGTAGCGCGAATCGGGGCGATCGCGCTATTCGCTCCTCTATTAGTTCTCAATGGTTGGGCGATATCGGCAATTTTTCATTATTTCCACTCTTTGATAGTCATTTTAGTCGGAGCCTCAGTGCTGGCATTTCTGCTTAACTACCCAGTAAGTTGGATGGAAAAGCACGGTGCAAGACGAGAACAAGTCGCCATTTTGGTATTTTTATCAGCTTTATCAATTTTATTGGCGCTGGGTGTCACCCTCTTTCCTCTAGCCCTAACTCAAGCCCAGCAGTTAGTAGCCCGTTTACCAGAGTTGATAGACTCTGGGCGATCGCAGTTAATGATTTTAAATGAGAAAGCCGAGATGATGGGCTTACCGATTAATCTTGATGCTATCGTCGTGCAAATTAATGATCGCGTCAAGAGTCAACTGCAAGCTATAGCCGGACAAGTATTAAATCTCGCTGTCGTCACCTTTACCAGCTTGTTAGACTTTCTGTTAACGATGGTTTTGACTTTCTATCTATTGCAACATGGCGGTGAACTTTGGCAAAGCTTAGTAGAATGGCTCCCTACTAAATTTCGTGAACCTTTTTCCCGAACAGTACGCCTAAGTTTTCAAAACTTCTTTATCACCCAGTTGATTTTATCTACTTGTATGGCCTCGGCTCTGATTCCCACCTTTTTGTGGTTGAAAGTGCCATTTGGGTTGTTGTTTGGCTTAACTATCGGCATTATGGCGCTAATCCCCTTTGGTGGTTCTGTGGGTATCGCCATGACAACTTTGTTAGTCTCCCTACAAGACTTTTGGATGGGTGCTAGAGTCTTAGCCGCCGCAGTCATCGTGCAGCAAATTCTGGAAAATATCATTGCACCCCGGATTTTAGGAAGTTTTACAGGTTTAAATCCAGTTTGGATACTCATTTCCGTTTTGACTGGGGCAAGAATCGGCGGACTTTTGGGCGTGATTGTGGCGGTTCCTTGTGCTGTTGTCATCAAGACAGTTATTAGCGCCATTCGTCCACCGATTATGAGTGATGAAACAGAAAACGCTGCTTCTGGAGATTTAGCCGCACCCATGACACCAGAAGCATCTCCTTCACCTCCAGGCAATAATTCTCTCAGTGTTTCTGATGGTGTTCCTTGCCGTCAGCCGATACAAAACGGCTAACTCTATCTAGGTTTTACATTTATTCGACAAGCCCTAACTAATGCGAACAAAAGTCGACTTTTTCTTCCTGCTTTATTCTAGAAGTGTCGGCACTGTCTATTTTACAGGCTTTAAGTCGGGTGTATCTCATAGTTATTTTGCTGTATTGAATCATCAGGAATAAGTAGCTCAAGTAGCTCCCAGAATTTTACAAACCTTGGAAAAACCCTTTCATCTGCATGGAATTGATCGGTCTTTTATCAAAGAATTGGCCAGAGATGCTAAAGTAGCTCATATCATCAAGGCTATAGTTGACTTGGGACGCAGCTTGGGGTTAACACTAATTGCTGAAGGAGTAGAAAAGCCTGAATAACTAGATTTCTTAAAGTCTATTAATTGTGATGATGTACAAGGATATCTGTTCTATAAACCTCTTTCTGCCCAACAAGCTACAGAACTCATTAAAGAAGGAGTCAGGAGTCGTAGGGGCGAAGCCTGCCTGTCGGCAGACAGGCATTCGGAAAACAACCTGTGATAAAAATTGATAATTGATTGCCTTCGGCACGCTACGCGAACGCCCGAATGCTTCGCCCGTACAGGAGTCAGGAGTCAGGAGTCAGGAATAGGCTATCAACTATCAACTATCAACTATCAACTATCAAATTTTAACTTTTAGGAAATTCTGATGAACCGTTCAAAAATAGTCGCCATTATTACAGGTGCAATTTCTATACTTTTAGCTATAGCTTACCTAATTGTCGTTCAAATCCTCGACTACCGAGATATGAAACCCGCCCCTATTAGCTACATAAACTCATCAGCACCAATTATAGCAGAATTGCAAATTTCTAGAAGTCAGTAGAAACTTTCTGGCGCAGTTTATTATGTACAGGAGTCAGGAGCAAGAATTAATTTTTTTGACCTTGCTCCCGCTATTTCCTATTGCTTGGTATATTCATAGATTCTATACGATAGATACTATCAGATAAATCAATCCATAGAACTATAAGAAAAAATTAGATAAAATATCGTGGATTTATCTAGTTAAGTAATTCCCTTTTGGCAGAGATAACGGTAAGCTATATCTAACAATATTAAGCAAAAATAAAATTGCCTTATTATTTCTAGTTAACATCATCAGGGATCAACGCTTGTTGACAAACAAGCAACAATATTCAGTGCAAATATAGAGGTGAGTTCATGTCTCAGTACCTGCTAGAGACCGTTTGGCTAGTCCCTTGCTATGCTTTATTAGGTGGTGTTTTAGCTTTACCTTGGTCGCCGGGAATAATCAGGAAAACCGGACCAAGACCGGCAGGTTATGTCAACTTAGTAATGACATTTTTGGCGTTTTTACATTCTGCAATAGCCTTTCTGGGTACTTGGAATCATCCTGCTAAAGAGGTATTTATTCCTTGGTTATCCACAGCAGGTTTAAAACTAACTATTAATTTAGAACTCTCTGCAATTAATGTAGGGGCATTAATGGTTATTACGGGTTTAAATTTCCTTGCCCAAGTTTATGCTGTGGGTTATATGGAAATGGACTGGGGTTGGGGAAGATTTTATTCTTTATTAGGTTTATTTGAAGCTGGTTTATGTGCCTTAGCTTTATGTAATAACCTATTTTTCAGTTATGTAGTTTTAGAAATTCTCACTTTAGGAACTTACCTGTTGGTAGGTTTATGGTTTAGTCAACCGTTGGTTGTGACCGGTGCGCGAGATGCGTTTTTAACCAAGCGGGTTGGTGACTTATTCCTGCTAATGGGAGTTCTCGGACTGTGGACTTTAGCAGGAACTTGGGATTATAAAGATTTAGCAATTTGGGCGCAAACAGCCCAAGTAGACCCGACAATTATTACTTTGGTTTGTTTGGCTTTAATTGCCGGTCCAATGGGTAAATGCGCTCAGTTTCCCTTGCATTTGTGGTTGGATGAAGCAATGGAAGGACCTGTTCCCAGTACCATTTTACGGAACTCAGTGGTAGTTGCCAGTGGTGCATGGGTGCTGATTAAATTACAACCTGTATTTAGTTTGTCTCCCATAGCTTCCTCCGCAATGGTAGCTATTGGTGCTGTTACAGCTATTGGTGGTTCATTAATTGCGATCGCCCAAATTGACATCAAACGCTGTTTATCTTATTCTGTCAGTGCTTACATGGGCTTAGTGTTTATCGCCGTAGGCACACAACAGGATGAAGCCGCATTATTATTAGTCCTCACTCATGCTTTATCTGCTGCACTTTTAGTCATGAGTACCGGAGGAATAGTTTGGAATAGTGTCACCCAAGACGTTACCCAACTCGGTGGTTTATGGTCACGTCGTCCCATTTCCGGTTTAGCATTTATTGTGGGAACATTGGGTTTAATTGGTTTCCCACCTTTAGGAAGTTTTTGGGCATTAGTAAAATTAGCTGATGGTTTATGGGGAACACACCCTTGGTTAGTAGGAATAATAATTGCCGTCAATGTGTTTACAGCCTTTAGTTTAACCAGAGAATTTGGTTTAATCTTTGGTGGTAAACCCAAACAAATGAGTGAACGTTCACCGGAAGCTATTTGGTTGATGGTTTTACCAATGATGGTTTTATTTGGTTTTGTTTTACATCTGCCTTTAGTGTTGGAAAGTTTATCTTTATTACCTAGTTGGGCAACATTAAATAAAGATGTGGCATTGTTATTTATTTGGTCAAGTATTTTCGGTTGCAGTATTAGTGCTGTAATTTATTTAGGAAACATTATTCCTAAACCAGTTCGCTTACCCTTCCAAGGTTTACAAAATTTACTTGCTTACGATTTTTACACCCCCAACCTTTACAAAATGACCATCATTTTTGGCGTTGCCCAACTTTCTAAATTAGCTGACATGGTGGATAGATTTGTCGTTGATGGCATTGTTAATTTTGTCGGTTTATTCTCCTTATTAGGTGGGGAAGGGTTGAAATATAGCAACAATGGACAAACCCAATTTTACGCTTTCACTGTTTTATTAGGAGTTAGCGTTTTAGGTGCTTGGGTTACATGGCCTTTCTGGGGTGTGCAGTTCATGAATTTGGTTTTTTAAAAGCTATCAGTAGGTGATAGGTGAAAGAAAATTAGGAAACAAAATATCATAATTTTACCCAATCACCAATCACCAATCACCAATTACCAATTACCAATTACCAAAGATGTTAAGTGTTTTAATTTGGTTGCCAATTATTGGCGCTGCAATTATCGGATTTTTACCAGATACAGTCATTCCTAAAACGAGAACTAGATTAGTAGCTTTAACTCTTTCCTTTGTAGTTCTATTGTGGAATGCTTTCATCCTGCTGAAATTTGATATCAATAGTCCAGGAATGCAGTTTCAAGAGAATTTACCTTGGAATGAAACCTTGGGTTTAAATTATCAATTAGGTGTTGATGGGCTATCAATTCTAATGTTGATATTGAACAGCTTATTAACTTGGATAGCCATTTACAGCAGTAACCAAAATACCGAACGTCCTAAACTTTTCTATTCGCTGATTTTATTAGTTAGCGGTGGTGTTGCTGGTGCTTTCCTAGCCCAAAACTTACTACTTTTCTTCCTTTTCTATGAATTGGAATTAATACCTTTCTATTTATTAATTTCCATTTGGGGAGGAGAAAAACGCGCCTATGCTGGAATGAAATTTTTGATTTATACAGCAGTTTCCGGGGCATTTATTTTAGCAACATTCCTGGGCATAGTTTGGTTAAGTGGTTCTCATAGTTTTGCCTTAGATGCGGTTAATACTCAAAACCTGTCTGCGGGAATGCAACTGTTATTATTAGTAGGAATAATTTTAGGTTTTGGCATCAAAATTCCTTTAATTCCTTTCCATACTTGGCTACCTGATGCTTACGTTGAAGCTTCTGCACCTATTGCTATTTTATTAGGTGGAATTTTAGCTAAATTAGGAACTTATGGACTCTTAAGATTTGGGTTTGGTTTATTTCCCCAAGCTTGGAATGTAGTAGCACCAACCTTAGCAATATGGGGTGCTGTTAGTGCAATTTATGGGGCAGTTGTAGCGATCGCCCAAAAAGACATCAAGCGCATGGTAGCATATAGTTCAATCGGACACATGGGCTATATTTTACTTGCAGCCGCAGCTAGTACCAATCTGGCCTTAGTTGGTGCAGTCGCGCAAATGTTTAGTCATGGTTTAATTCTGGCTATTCTCTTCCATTTAGTGGGACTTGTAGAAACCAAAGTTGGAACAAGAGAACTAGATAAACTCAATGGTTTAATGAGTCCTATTCGCGGTTTACCTATCGTCAGTGCTTTACTGGTGTTAGGTGGTATGGCCAGCGCCGGTATCCCTGGTTTAACTGGTTTTATTGCAGAATTTATCGTTTTCCAAGGCAGTTTTTCCACCTTCCCCATCCCCACATTATTGTGTGTAGCTTCCTCTGGTTTAACTGCGGTTTACTTCGTTATTCTTCTCAACCGCACCTGTTTCGGTAGACTAAATAACGACTTAGCTTATTATCCCAGAGTGGTTTGGGCAGAAAAAATTCCCGCATTAATATTAGCTTCCCTGATCATTTTCTTGGGAGTACAACCTACCTGGTTAGTGCGCTGGAGTGAAACCACAACTACAGCAATGGTAGCAGCTATTCCTACTCCTGAAAAAACCGTAATTTCTCAAGTGGCTTTGAAGTAATTTTTTAAGCTGTCAGCTTGTCAGAAAAATTGATCTCGTTCCCAGTCTGAGACTGGGAATGCTATCTCAGAGGATCTGCCTCTACTGTAAAAAAACTAAAAGGCAGAGCCTTTTAAAATTCATTCCCATACTCTGTATGGGAACGAGAAAAAAACGAGAAAAACCACGAAGGCACGAAGAACACTAAGGAAGAGAAGAATGAGAAGAAGAAAAGGAATAAGATAGATAATCTAGTACATTTATTAACCTCTTAAATCTCTCTGTGCCTCTGCGTCTCTGCGTGATAAATTCATAAATATAGGAAATCAAAATGGTACAAACTCCCGATAAACCAATCACCAAACTACCACCATCAAATCACGAATTTGCCGATGTCATTCATCGTCTAGAAGCTGGTGGTTCAATGCTGCCAGATACACCAGAAAACTTAATGCAAATCATCGGTATTTATAAAGCTTACGCAGTACCGATGGATTTTTACTGGCGCGACTTGCTTTATATTGGGGAAAGAGTCTTTTTAAATCCTCTGCCTGCTTTTAAATATTTCTTACCTCAAGAATATTTAGACTTACATAATCATTATGCAGGGGATGATGCTGATTTAAGAATTTGGCGCGGTGAAGCTACAGCACATCCTGAACTTTTGGCATTTATGGAAAAGGGTGAAACTCGCAAAATGCCAAAGTTACTACATCATTTATTCCATGACAGAATTAACATGGAATTTGCGGAAGCTTGTATGCAAGCGATGTTATGGCATCGGAAAATGTACGCCCCTGTAAATCAATTTGATGCCTATTTAGATTCGGATGAATATAAAGCTAATGCTGATAAAGCAATTAAAGCTTACTTTAAGAAAAATCCTTTAATGTTGGGACTTTATAAACTGTTCCCTGATATGTTTTTGGAACAGTGCCGGATGATGTCTTATTATGCCAATTTAGGACTTTTCTGGGAAGTAATGGCACCGGTATTTTTTGAAATGTCGGATATTTATGATGAAGGCGGTTTTAAAGGTGTTCCTGATGCCATGAATTTTTTAGTGAATGGTATTTTTGCGATCGCCGGTCGTCCTATTTATCATCATGTTTATGTTGATGGTGAATGTTATGAAGTCATTCCCAAATCTAAAGGTTTTACTTGGTTATATGAAGCAGCTTTACCCTATGTAGAAGCTGTATTTTACCGGACTGCACCATTTAGAGGCACAAAGTCTTATAATGCCCAAGCAGGACAAGTACCAGAAGACCAAAAAGACTTCCATTATGGCATTCTTTACGCTGACGTATTCCCTGTAGGTACTGCGGGTATTCCACCCACATTATTAATGCAGGATATGTTGCATTTTCTGCCCCAATATTTAGTTGATTATTACAAAAAACATTGTCGGGGTGAAGATGATATGTTGATTCAGTTGGGTGTAACTTTCCAACGTTCAATGTACAATGTCACATCTGCGGTAATTCAAGCTTTAAGAACTGCGTTGTTATATCCTTTAGATGATCCCAATCCTAAACATTTACAGGCAAATCGGGAGTTTTTTGAAATGCAATTGAATCGCTTCACTCGTGCTGATTATGGTATGAGAGATGCGGCGAAATTGCGGAGTGTTCAAAGTCAAGATTATCGTTAATCAGCTAAAGATACCAGACTTCTTTAAAAAGTCCGGTATCTACACTTAAACTACGTAATTGAGTAGTTATTTACTATTACATAATTTCATCAGGATTAATACCCAATTTACGCAATTTTTCCGCTAATTTTTCGGCTTTTATTTTCGCTGCCTTTGCTTCTTCTGAAGGTTCGGGAATTAATTCTCCATCTAATGTAAACCACCTCAACCAAAGTTTAGGAATACCACGAAATGTTCCTTCCCATAACCCCAAACTTAAACCTATTTCTGGGATATGTAAACGTCCATCAATAAAATTTACAGATTCATAATGACCACCTACTAATTGAAATGCGCGGACTTCGTTGGTATAACGACTAAAAACAATATAATAAGGAATCCTTAATATGCGTTCGTAAACTTCCCATTTTGTAGGGGGTTTATCTGCTTGACTTGCTTTAGTTCCTAAATCTTCTTCTTCTGTTCCCGGTGATAATAATTCAACTACCACAAAAGGGTTAGCTGGTTCTTGCCAAGTGACATAACTTAAACGCAAATCTTGATGATTATAT
This sequence comes from Sphaerospermopsis kisseleviana CS-549, assembly GCF_028329225.1. Lineage (NCBI taxonomy): Bacteria > Bacillati > Cyanobacteriota > Cyanophyceae > Nostocales > Aphanizomenonaceae > Sphaerospermopsis > Sphaerospermopsis kisseleviana. Next base: position 41,325 of record NZ_JAQMTI010000084.1, read on the forward strand.
AATTTAGAAACTCCAACTACACCAAACCAATCAGGTCTTTTATACCATAAAGGATGTTGTAGATCATAATAAAGATTGAGATCCGCAGCACTATAAACTAATTCTGGATTCCAGTTTATGGGTTGAAAAGTCAAATATAAAAGTAAGGGTTGTAAAAAATGAAAATCATCTGGCAAACCTTTTTCCTCCTGGTTTTCGCTTGGTAAATCATACATTGTGGGTAAGGTTTCCCTTGGGGGAAGGGGTGGTTCTGTTTGTGGGGGTAAAGGTGGTGAGTAAGTCATTTTATTTTAGATTTTAGATTTTGGATTTTAGATTTTAGATTTTGGCTTCAAAAAACAAATCATGTTTTTCAACAATGATTTTTAAGGTTTTAATGTTTCATTTTTTCCATAATTGTTCTTTCACCCAATTTCTAAAAATGCGTGTTGTCGCTATTTCTCCGATGTTTGAAGTTTCTGCCAAAAATCCAGGAATTTCCTTGATAGTTATAGGTGTAAAAGTGGGACTGATTTCAACTTCTAAATATTCTCCATTGGTGAGAGTATAGATTCTTAATTCACTACCATTATAACGCCAAAATTCAGGAATACCCAAAGCGGCATAAAGTTTTAATTTATCAATTTGGGGTCGGGAATACTCCACTTCTAAAACTAAATCTGGTGGTGGATCAATAGCTAAATCTATTTTATCTTTACTTCTCACTAAATATTCATTTTGAATGTAATAACTACTATCTGGTTCTGCACCACGTTGGATATCATCTCTCGTTAATGTCAAAGAACCAGCGCGTTTAATTTCTAATCCTAATTCTTCACATAAAATTATTACAAAACCTTCTATATTACGGTTAGAATTTTCATGGGGCATTTGGGGAGTCATAATTTCTATATTTCCATGATCATAAGCAAATTTGGTGTTACGGTTACATCCCATTTCTGCCAGCATAGTTTTAAATGTTTGCCAGCTAATGTTTTCTACTAAAGTTCTCGTTTCTGCTGGGGTTGTAGTGGCTATCATAGTTTATTTTATTATGTATATTAATTTTATTATAGCAATCCTCAAGTTTATAGATACCGGACTTCTTGAAGAAGTCCGGTATCTCATACCAATTCACAATGCGAAAATATTTGAAAAAAGCTGCTGACAGTCTAGTTCAAGCAGGAGGTAATTTAGCAAATAGCGAACTACGAGTGTTGTTGCGCCTCCTGCTGCTGGTATTGTAGCTGGTTCACATCAATTTTGTTTCAAAAACTATCACTAAAGATATTGACAAATGTACCCTCTTAAACGAATGAAACAGCCCTGCTTTTTAAGGGGGGTTGGGGGGATCTAAAACCTATATTGTCAGTTTTATTACAAAACTCTATCAAACAGTAGGTTAGGGTGGACTTGATGCAATTAAAAAACCTCAATTTGGTGTCACCTTGTGTCTAATTTAGAACTGTACCAATATCTCCCTAAACTTACTGATGCTGCACTGCAAGAATTTACAGAATGGTGTGTTTTAGAACAGTCTAAAGCCGCAGGATTGGAATTTAAACCTGATCAAAGTAAGTTGCAAAATTTAGCAACAGCAGATTATTTAAAACAGCTAATTGATCAGTTTATGAAATTGAAACCTGATCCTATTCGTGCTGGTTTAGTTGCTGTTATTGCTGGACAACAATCTGATAAACATGATTTGTCTGGTTTAGCAGCTGTTGTTGATTTTGTTTCTCTTTATGTGAAGTATTTAATTCCTAAAGATGGTACTGATCCCACAGAAGCAGAAGCAATTTTAACGAAAGCAGCACAACATCAGTATGATCAACTTACTGAAATTGCTAAAAAACATGGTGTAACTTTATGATTTTCAGATCCCCGACTTCTTGAAGAAGTCGGGGATCTTAGTGGTAAAAAATTTGTTTTAATTAAATATGTTTTTCATATTTTTTTAAGTAATTTTTCTTCGATACCAGAATTTCCTTGTAACCCACCAGTATGTATTAATAGTATTTTACCTGGTGAAAAAAATCCCTTTTTTAATAAATCCATTACACCATAAAACATTTTTCCCGTATATACGTAATCTAGGGGTATGTTATGTTCCTGTTGGAATGTGTGACAAAATTTAATTAACTCTTGGTTAACTTTTGCATAACCTCCGAAATGGTAATTGTATAGCAATTGCCAATGTGCCGGATTATGAACTGGTACAGGTAAACCGGATTGAATATAATCTTGTGTTAAATTTGTAATCTGTGGTGCTAAAAATTCTCCACCTTTTAATATAGGAAATCCGATAATTTTCTGATTTGAATGTAATGATAAAGCAATTCCAGCTAGGGTTGTACCTGTGCCACAGGCGAGACAAATTGTGTCAATGTCAAGATATTTTAGGTTTTCCATGATTTCTGTACAACCACGCACACCATTTAAATTACCACCACCTTCGGGAATGATGAATACTTCACCAAATCGTTGTTTTAATTCTTCCTGTAGTTGGTTTGTGTGCCGTTTTTTGTAAGTTGTGCGATCGCAATATACTAACTCCATGCCTTGTTCTATGGCAAAATTTAAGGTAGGATTCAGTGGTAAAGTTTCTTCTCCACGAATCACCCCAAGAGTACGCAAACCAAAAACCTTACCTGCGGCAGCGGTAGCAAAAATATGGTTAGAATAAGCACCACCAAAAGTAAGAATGGTAGAGTATTTTTTTTCCTGAGCTTCTAATAAATTGTATTTCAGCTTGAACCATTTGTTACCATTAATTTGGGGGTGCATGAGATCAAGACGGAATACATATAACTCAACACCAGCACTATCAGCTATTTGATGATTAATTTTTTCTAGAGGTGGAGATAAAAATATTGACGACATTTCAAACACAAGTTAAGCTTTGTGAGAATGGTAGAAAATAACAAATCTGCAAAAACTATCAAACTGTTTATGGCTAAAGTTTTTGAATCTATCACCGAAGAATTGCAAAAATTTATTGCAAATCAGCAGATGTTTTTTGTTGGGACTGCCCCTTTAAGTCCTACTGGTCATGTTAACATTTCTCCTAAAGGTTTAGATAGCTTTCGTATTCTTTCACCCCATCGGGTTGCTTATTTAGATGTCACAGGTAGCGGTAATGAAACTTCTGCCCATCTGTTAGAAAATGGCAGAATTACATTTATGTTTTGCGCTTTTCAAGAACCACCTTCTATTTTGCGGCTTTATGGACAGGGAAAAACTATATTACCTAATGCTGCTGAATGGGATTATTTGTATTCTTTATTTCCTCCGATTAACGGAACTCGGCAAATAATTGTTGCTGATATTGACAGGGTGCAAACTTCCTGTGGTTTTGCTGTGCCATTTTATGAATATAAAAGACAAAGAGACACTTTAGTTAACTGGGCTATTAAGAAAGGTGAACAGGGAATTAAAGAATATCATCAACAGAAAAATTTTGTCAGTATTGATGGTTTGTTAACTCCCTTGTCTCAGGTTCACAATCAAAGGTAATTTGATGAATAGATGATGCTAGAAAATCAATATTTGATTTCTATTTCAATTAAATGTTTAAATCACGCAAAGCTAAACGAATTTGTTCCATACGTCTGCGGTTGACACCAAGATCCGACTCTCCCACACGAGAAGCTGAACGGATATGAATTACTGGTTCATCATTTGGTAAATAAAACTCTACATCATCAACAAATTTGAAGATGCGACTTTTAGAAATAGCATGAATGTAATTATCTGTTTGTTCTATAACTTCTGTACGTGGTACAACAGTGAGAACTTGGAGTAAGGTTTTTCTTGCTTGATCACGGTCTACATGATAAATAATCGGATCAATGGCGTGTTTAGTATCTGCATTTTGACTGACAACACAGTTATTTGTATTGGGACAAGGACTCAGATAACCTGATGTCACTCCTAAACCAGTTGCCCATGTAACAGCAGGAAGCATGAAACCAATAAATAAGGTTAAGAGTATTGCTAATGTAATACTCTTTATCCTTTGTGGAAATGTGTTTAGATATTGCATGATGATTTTCTTGACTACAGTTAATTGAATCATTGTTTGATATTTGACAATAAATGACAATAAAATATTAATATAAATTGGGAATATTGTTGAAAGTATTTTTGTGGAGTTAGAAAATAGTGAAGAAGGAATAGGGAATAGAGAATAGTTTTAGTTATCTAAAATAAACATATAAAATAAACATAATTAACAGAAATATAGGACTCCTATTTGATTTTTGAACAGAACTCAGTACATGGTTCGGCTTCGCTCACCATAAATACTGACAGCGTTCTTTCCTGTTAAGAGTTTCCTGTTCCCTGCCTCCACGAAAAATTCATGAATCAAATCGGATCACTATAGATGTAAATAACATTATTGAAATCAAAACTGCTTCATTTTGACTAATAATACTATTGGCTGATGACTGATAATTGATGACTGAGGGTGCAACTTTGATGACTTGATTTATAAAACCCTTTTTTGCTAATCTCTGTGTGCAACTCATTATTAATTTTTAATTTTGAATTTTTAATCACTCATCATGTCTACACAACGCATAATTCAAAGCATATATACCGATGGTGCTTGCACTGGCAACCCTGGTCCTGGTGGTTGGGGTGTTGTTGTTTACTTTAATGATGGTTCAGTTTACGAAATGGGGGACGCATCCCGGCATACCACCAATAATAAAATGGAAATGCAAGCGGCGATCGCTGCCCTAGAATTTTTTGCTACATCTGGACAAACCCAACCCATCACCCTGTACACCGATAGCGAATATCTCATTAACAGTGTTACCAAATGGATGCAGGGTTGGAAAAAGAAAGGTTGGAAAAAAGCAGACGGAAACCCAGTCCAAAACCAAGACCTGTTAGAAACCCTGGATAGACTCAACAGCCGACTTGTAAAATGGCAGCACGTGCGCGGACATTCTGGTAACATAGGTAACGAAAGGTGTGATGTGATTGCTCGCTCCTTTGCCAGCGGCAAAATTCCATCTCTTCAACAATTATCCCCGGAAAATCTTGATGCAACCTTAACCAATACAAACAATGTAAATTTCACAAAAGTATCTGATTCTCCAATCAACTCTACACAAATCGAAGAAAACATTTCGGAAAGCAGAACTTTTTTATCAGACACAACCACTATGGAACCATCTACAGCGTCAGCTGCAACCACAAACAACGAAAAACCACCTGAGATGAGGGTTTTACACCTCCGCAACCTAGTTGAAACTTTGCGGGTTGCTGACGAAATTGCCGAAAAAGGCTATTTAATCACCAGTTCCGAACTAGCAGACTTGATGGATGTCCATGCAAGTGCTGTCACCAGTCGGGGAGATCAATGGCGTTGGCGAAATTGGATAGTTTCACGGGTACGACGGGAAGGAAATCAAATTCTTTGGGAACTAGAAAGAGGTGATCAAGTGGTAAATGACAATGAATAAATCATGGTAATGGGTAATGGGTAATGGGTAATGGGTAATGGGTAATTGGTAAAAACTCTTTTCTGTCACCTGTCACCTGTCACCTGTCACCTACTCAATACTTTCTTCCTCGCCATTCCTTGGGTTTGCGGAGTGCAGATAAAAAGATTCTCAGCACAGCGAGGGGATCAGCTAAAGGAGAAAGCCAGAACAACCAACCACCCTGAGCATTTTTCCGGTCGTAGGAAGGAGCGATCGCCAATAACAAAGCAAAGCGAATTACCAGTAAAAATATATTCAGTCCCAATAACAGGCGCAGGGGGAGCAGGGGAGGCAGGGGAAGCAGGGGAAGAAAGCCCAGTAAAATCAATATGGGTAAACCCTGTACAGAGGACAATAACCATAAATCACCCCAAATTTGAGCGCGGTTAGAAGCATCCTTTAAATCTAAACTGCGCCCCCACTCCTTCCAAGTTTCCTTTGCTCCCTCATACATCCGCACTTTGAAAACTTTAGCCCCATCCAAAAACCCCACCTTAAAACCAGCCGCCGCAATATTTCGCGCTAAGGTAACATCATCACAAAAAGAACCTTTAGCAGTGCTATAACCATCTACAGCCGCTAAAACCGAGCGCCGACATAAAAAACACTGTCCGTTAGCCATCACCCTTTCCGGTTGTTCAGTGTGAATACCCGCAGGATCAAATCTATATAACAGCGTCATCAACAAAGCCGGTTGTAACCAACATTCACCAGGATACTTGAGAATAAACTGAGGAGACAGGGAAACCAAATCATAACCCTCTGTTTGGGCTGTTTTCACCAAACTAGCGACCAAACCGGGATGAGGTTGAATATCGGCATCCATCCCCAAAAACCACTCACTGTCTGGGGAACTAAACAAAAAGCCGTTATGTAAAGCCCAAGGACGACCCACCCAACCGGGAGGTAAAGGATCATCATTCATGACCCGAAAGCGGGGATCTTTTTGTTGTGTAGCTTTTACCAAGTCGGGAGTACCATCCTGGGATCTGCTATCCACAACAATAACTTCTCGGACTTCATAGCTTTGCCGACTTAACCCAGCTAACAGGGGACTAATACGCAAAGCTTCATTTAAAGTGGGAACAACCACACTCACACTACCCAAAATATCCGGGGTTGGTTGTTGTGGTTGCAAAGGTGGATGTCTTCTGGGACCCTTGAGCAAACGTGACAATAACAGCGCCGTTGCTGGTACTTGGATCAGTAATAGTAGAAGTGAAATAATGCTTTCTGTAATCAAAATATGTATACCAATTAAAAATATAGGAGGCAGGAGGCAGAAGGCAGAAAATATAAAATTTATACTAATTACCAATTACCCATTACCCATTACCAATTACCAAGTTAGTGCTGAGTGTAATTAATTAATTATTGACTCAGCACTATTGAAGTTACTTTAAAGCAACTTTCACATTACCAACAGAAACTTCCTGTTTTGCTGCTTCCACAGCTACGGAAGTGGATGCATCGGATCCTCTTAACCACAGTGCTACAGCAGGTGCAACGCCAAGTAACACACCCAGCAATACAGGGATAGAGAAGCCAGCAGCCAAACTCATCACTGTGGCAAAACCAAAGTTAGCCAAATAAACTACTAAAGGAATATTGAGTTGCGATCGCTCTAATTTAATGGGGTTGTTTCTCCACAACAGCGCCGCTACTGTCATAAACACTGAACCAGTACCCATCCAACCAGCAAAGTTTTGATAAGGCATTCCAAAGAAAGCACCAGGTTGTTGCCAATACCAGAAGGGAAGAGAAGTTTGGCTCATTGCCGGATCAAGTACAAAGTCCCAAGAAGTGAGCAATAAAGCACCGAGAGCGATCGCCCCTAAATGACGTAATAAACTGGGTTTTTTATCTACCTCTAAACCTACACGCGCCAGCAGGTAAGAAACACATCCCACATAAAACCAAGACAAAGGAATAGTAAACGGTACTAAACCCGCAATTTTATAACCCAAACCACTCAAATAGCTGTAGTGACCAAAAGGAAAACCTGTGCTAGTTCCCAATAACTCACTTGTCAAAGAAATGGACACCGAAGGCACTAAAAAACACAAAGCCCTTCCTAAACCCAAATTTCGGTACGCATACAGGAACACACCCACTGCACCTAAAATCATATAGGCAACACCGCCACCAGCCATGCTCCACTGCATGACAGTCTGACCGACCTCAGATAAGCTCAAAATCACTTCGGCATTAGGAATAACCAGTAATATCCCTACCAGTCCAAACACCATGGATACGATATGACCAATCAGGCATACGCGCTCAACAATAACTAGTTGTCTCATGATCAGTCCTTAACCTTCCTAAAATATGACATAAGGATACTCGACTGCTAATAGTTTACAAATGTTTAAGATCATAATTTAACTAATTTTTAAGAAATAATCCGGGAACATTGAAAGTTCATTTGGTTTCATGCTCAAAAAAGTATAAATACCCAGAAGTCGGGAGATAGGAAAATTCTTTACCTGTTCCCAGTCCCCAGCGATGCACTGAGCTTGTCGAAGTGTCCCCAGTCCCCAGTCCCCAGTCACCTTTATGTCAAACTTGCAAAGAATTCCCTGGTTTTCCCTCACACTATTACTTCTAAGTTATAGTGCGTTAGGCTGGGTGATATCAGAAACCAAACCCACTTTGTTTGTGTGGTTAATAGTTGTATTTGGTATCTTGGTATTACTAGCCAGCTTGACAACTCCCTGGTCTAAAATGGTACAGTATTACAGTATATTGTCCAAATCTAATATCAGGAATTTTGGTATCACCGTTTTAGCAGCTTTTCTATTCTTTTTAATGCTCGCTTGGTTTCGCATATTTCTTGATCTTTTACTTATCCTCTCAGCGACTATCTTAGCCAAGATAGACTTTCAGTCGGCTGGGTTCAAAGAAGGTCTAGGTTTTTGGCTGACATCTATATTTGCACTCTCTGGTTTAGGCGCAGGTGCTTTATTACACAGGTTTATTTGAATTTAGGAGGCAGGAGGCAGGAGTTATTAATTTTTCTCTCCTGTTCCCTGTTCCCTAAGACTTAACTTGCTACCGCTTCAGCAGCGATCGCGGGATAAACGCTGACTTTTTTGCGGCTTTTGCCTTTTCTTTCAAAGGTAACAACGCCATCAACTAAGGCAAATAAAGTATCATCACTGCCAATACCGACATTGTTACCAGGGTGAAACTTAGTACCGCGCTGACGGACAAGAATATTTCCTGCAAGCACAGTTTGACCACCAAAACGCTTTACACCCAGACGTTGAGCATTAGAGTCACGACCGTTGCGTGTACTACCTGTTCCTTTCTTATGAGCCATGATTTCCTCTTCTCTTTAATTTATCTACTTCTGTTTATTATTCAGCAGCAGCTTCTTCAGCAGGTGTGCTATCTACCAGATTAGGAGATTCTGGGGTAGTTGGTGCTTCTGCGTGCGCCAAAACTTCACCATTGAGGTTGATGGAGTTAATCAAAAGTCTGGTAATTTCCTGGCGATGTCCCCGTTTTTTGCGGGTTTTCTTCTTGGGTTTCATTTTATAAACCAGGACTTTACGACCTCTCAAGTGTCGCATTACGGTCCCCTCTACAGTCGCACCTGCTACTCGTGGCTGTCCGATAGAGACTCCGCCCTCGTGCTGCACCAGTAATACTGCGTCTATTGTCACTTTTTCATCTGGTTCGGCACTCAGCAGTTCAATGTCGTAAAAACGACCTGCTTCGACTTTTACTTGTTTGCCACCAGTTTCAATAATTGCGTAGGTCATGAAATTGTCCTTGAAGTTGCCGTACAGGTAGCTGGCTTCCATCTCTTGTAGAGACTTGATTTATAGCTCTTGCCAGCTTTTGCAGTGTGTCTACCTGATCCGAGCAGGAATAAGACAGACAATCTAATATTGTATCTTAATCTATGTTATTGTGTCAAGCTTTTAAAAAAATGATCATAAATTTGGCTGAAAAGTTGGACTTGATGACCCATTTGGGCAATGGTTAGATTTTGGCAGATTTTTTTGCCCTATTTTTGCCCTGTGGATATAATACAGTTTAGCGTTTAATAAATCCAAATAAATCCAAAATCCTCGTCAATACTTTTACCTAGAAAATTCATACAATTAGATTTCTACAAATCATTAAACAATGATATCAGGATTTATGCAAAGAATCGAAGTTGAACAAAGAACAATTTTTATTGGTTTAGCAGGTAGTCACGGATATGGTTTAAATCGCCCTGATTCAGATTATGATTATCGGGGTGTATTTATTGCACCTAAACGTTACTATTTAGGGTTTGATAGCATAGAACAAAAAGATAGTGGTTGGGATGAACCAGGAATATTTCCGTTTATAGATAGTAATCAAGATACAGTTATTTATGAATTAAGGAAAGTATTACATTTATTAGCAGGTGCAAATCCTAATGTTTTAGAATTACTATGGTTGCCCACCTATCCTATCTTAACAGATGTGGGACAACATTTAATTAACCATAGAAAAATATTTTTGAGCAAAAAAGTTAAACATACTTATTCTGGTTATGCTTTCGCACAAATCAAAAAAATGGAAACTCATCGCAAATGGTTATTAAATCCACCGGGGAAAAAACCCATCCCCTCGGATTTTGGTATCGAAGATGAAGCACCATTGAGCAAAGATGAACTCAATGCTTTTTTAGAATATCTTTATTTATTAATTCGTGGCAAGATAGAATTTTTAGAAGAATCAGAGCAATTATATAAATTGCTGACAGCAGATATTGATTTTAAAGGAATATTAAAACAATATGCTTTAAATGATGAAACTTTGGCATATACTCAAAATTTAACTCATGGACGTAAAGATTTTATTCGCTTATTGCAAAAAAGTCAAAGTTACCAAATTGCGTTAAGAGAATGGAAAGCTTATATATCCTGGCAGCAAAATAGAAATCCCGCTAGAGCAGAAATGGAAAGAAATTCAGGTTATGATTTAAAACACGGAATGCACTGTATTAGATTACTGCGTAGTGGTTTAGAAATTTTGCAGAGAGGAGAAGTAATTGTAGATAGAAGAATTGCGGGTGATGTTGATGATTTAAAAGCTATTCTTAGAGGAGAATATACTTATGAAGAGTTGATGAAAATGGCAGAAGATTTAGTTGCTCAAATGGATATTTTTTATCAACAATCAACTTTACCACATAAACCTGATTTAGAGCAAATTAATGATTTATGTATGGAATTAGTAGAAATGCAGGGATGGGAATAAAGGGAGTATTCAGTGTTCTGTTTTACCTTGTAGGGGCGAAGCATCGGACGGAATATGAACTGGTTTCAGCGATAGGTTATCGCCCGAATGCTTCGCCCTTACGATTAATGAATCGGTGTTCTAGCAAAATGCTGACAATTTGAATTAAAATAAAATATAAAATTGTTAAACCTGTAAATAATCAGCAATGAAAGGATCATTTTTTAGTCGTAATACCAGATTAATCAGCCAAAAAATTATAGCATCCTGGGATTCATTTAATCATTGGTTTTTCACAACTCCAGAAAGAGCTATTTTAGAAGCTTATCAAGCTGCTCAAGCTATTCAAAAAATTGAAATTGAGCAATTTGGAGGTAAAAAAATTTCTGCCGAATCAGGTAATTATAGTGCCAACGTGATGGCTTTTTGGCGAGGAGATTTAAATAGAAATTTGACTATTATTAAAGTCAGACTAGCAGAATTTCAATTAGGTTTTACCATTGCTGATACTACTGATTCAAATTTATTAGAAAAACTCAAGTTTATTGATGAAACGATATCTAAGTATAGCAAACAAGATGAAGCAATTACAGAACCGTTAAGCATTAATCTTGAACTTAAAACTGTTACCAATCAGGCAAATTCAGAAGAAACTGAGATTATTAAAGAACCATCTGTAACTCAAAAGAAAGGTATATTTCCCAGATCAATTGGTAGAACATTTAATAAAATTGCCAAGGATTTTACACCAACAGCAGAAGAAGAGTTTGTTAGAAATTATCGAACTTCTAGAACGAGAACAAGGAGGGCAGTGAGATTTTTATTACTGCTGATTATTATACCACTTTTAACGCAACATTTTTCTAAACAATTATTATTAAAACCGATATTACAGTATTTTCACTCTGAAAATACACCAACAATTTTTTTGAACTCAGAAATGGAGGAAAAAGCACTGAATGAATTAAAGAGTTTTGAGAGAAAATTGCAATTTGAAAGACTACTTCGTCAAGCACCAGAACTTTCACCAGAAAAAATTAAAGCTGAAGTAAAAAACAAAGCTATCGAAATATCAGAAGAGTTTCGCTATCAGAGTAGTAGTGCTATCAGTAATGTATTTGCTGATGTGATATCACTAATTTCTTTTGCGATGGTTATTGCTTTGAGCAAAAAAGATATTGTTTTTATTCAGTCACTTCTAGATAAAATAGTCTACGGTTTAAGTGACAGTGCAAAGGCGTTTTTAATTATTTTAATTACAGATATATTCGTTGGTTTCCACTCTCCACATGGTTGGGAAGTTCTTTTAGAAGGTGTTGCTCAACATTTAGGTTTACCAGCGAGTAGAAATGCCATATTTTTGTTTATTGCTACATTTCCAGTCATATTAAATACTATATTTAAATACTGGATATTCCGTTATTTGAGTCGCTTGTCTCCTTCCGCATTAGCTACATTAAAAGAAATGGATGAATAATTTATCAATCATAAGTCAAGATCCCCGACTTCTTTGAGAAGTTGGGTATCTGGGTGATCTGTGGATGATCTGAGTTTGGTGATCTTAGTCATTTTATCAAGCTCCCAACAATTTTTCATGAATACATAAAAAGATTTAGTGCATAAACTCCAGTTTTCTGCTAATAATTGAGGTGAATAATTGCTTTGGTTTTGAAAAAAAAGTGATTATTCATACAGTTGAATGTTAATATTCAGCATTAACTCTAGGATAAAAATCAATTTAGAAGTGTAGTTACCGAATTAGGCTTATGAATCTCTTATTCAATCGTAAATTCCAACTTTTATCAGGTATTTTTGCTTTCTTGCTAGTTATTTTCACGCATCAAAATATATATGCACAATCAGAAACTCAGCAACTAATATCACAACAAACAACCACACAAAATCAACCTAATAAACAAGATACATCTATATTTTATTCTGTCATTGATGAATGGCAAAAATATAAATATAGTGTTAATGGTAAACACATTTTAAAACCTGTGAAATTACCAACAGCTAAGGTGAATTTCAATCAAAATGATTTATTAACTGTTCTCACTAATACGAGAAAATATTTTCAAGATTACAAGGAAAACGATCCCAATATTTCTCGGAATGGATTACTATTAAGTCAAGGTGTAACAGTCGAAGACGTGAGCAAAACCTTAGATTTTATGATTACTGTTTTAGAGGAGGATATTAGCAAGAATCGCCCGACTCGGTTACAAGATCCTAATTTTATCAATGCTAATTTTCGTGTGATTAAATGGTCAGCTTATAATCCCGAAAACCCCCGACAAAAACAACTGAGAATTACAAAATATGCTGTTTTTACCCATACTGGTTCTCATACCAAAACAGCTAAATATAACATACCAATTTATAGCTTAAAAAACGATTTAGCTGGTGATAAATTCTACACCAAATATACAAAACAAGATGTTTTATCGGGGATTTATGAACCAGGTGGTAAAGAATATGGTAAAGTCGAACCTTTGGCTTATCTCACCCGTGAAGGTTTGGAAGAAGCATTAATGCAGGGAACAATTTTGATTAATTTTACAGATGGAACAAAGGCATTTTTTAATGTAGACAGAAACAATGGAATTTCTTATGTTAGAGGATTAAAAGCCACAGCACAAAAGCGTTATTGGTATTTTCGACAAGTTGATGCAATTAAAGGTTATGGATATAAGATTGATGCGAAAATTTCCATTAAACCTGGTGTAACTTTTGCGGGAGATGTGCTAAACATTGGCTTGGGAAGAGTTATTATGATGGAGTATAATCAAGGTGGAAGTAAGCGCCTACAAATGGGGGTAATAGCAGATACAGGCGGCGCATTTTTACCCAATTTACATCAATTAGATTACCTGGCAGGTATTTTTAAAAATCAAACAGAATTTAGGCAGTATATTCGCAAATTACCAGAATATGCTACTGCATATATTTTGGTGAAGAAGTGAAAAAAGTTACCAGCATTTAGTTATAAGTAGTCAAAAAGAGACACAAAAAAATTAAATACAGGACTTACGCAAAAGGGAACGAAAGTAGGGGTAATTCATGAATTACCCCTACGCAAGAATAAGGTTTTTAGTCATATCTTGCGTAAGTCCTAAAATAATTGACAATTGTTAATTGTCCATTATCAATTGATATCGCTATGGCAGTGCTAAAACCCTAAAAAATATATGTAGTTTTTCTTGCTAATTTTTAATATCTGTTGTATAATTATGATAGTTAATATACTCAAAGCCACTGGCTAATAAATCAAAAAACTGAAATAAACTGAAATAAATTTTATGTATCAATTTTTAAAACCTGTTGCATTAAATTTGTTAGCACTGACTATTGTTTTGATATTGCAACCAGATGTAGTTTTTGCACAGGAAAATGTGAATATATCTGCTTTCAATCCCCAAGCTATTTTAAAAGATGCTTTACAATGGATTGATAGTCTTGGTACAGTGGGAGCAATAGCTTTTATTGCTATCTATATTATGGCGACTGTTGCTTTTTTACCAGGTTCGATTTTAACTTTAGGTGCGGGTGTTTTATTTGATGTTTTTTGGGGTTCGGTTTATGTATTTATCGGTGCTACTTTAGGTGCAACAGCAGCATTTTTAATAGGACGTTATTTAGCGAGAAATTGGGTGATTAAAAAAATTGCAGATAATAAAAAATTTGCTGCTATTGATAACGCTGTAGGGAGAGAAGGTTTAAAAATAGTGTTGTTAACGCGACTTTCTCCCATATTTCCTTTTAATTTATTAAACTATGCTTTTGGAGTTACTGCTGTTTCTCTTAAAGATTATTTTCTTGGTTGTGTGGGGATGATTCCTGGTACAATTATGTATGTTTATATTGGTTCTTTGGCTGGTAATTTGGCTTTAATTGGAACAGAAAATCAACCTACTAATTCTACTCTCACATGGGTTATTAGAATTGTCGGTTTTATTGCCACTGTTGCTGTCACAATTTATGTTACTAAAATAGCTAAGAAAGCTTTAGAAATAATTGATAATTGACAATTGATAATTTTTTCAAAAATGTTAAATACACAACTGACAAAATTTTCTGAAGGCTATATGTATTGTAAATACAACACCGGATTAAATTAAAACGACAATCACAAGATAATTTATACTACATTTTTAGAGGCAATATTAATGTCTAATTTAGAATTTGAAAGAATCACAGTTTTACCAATGGATGAATATAATCAAAGATTGGTAGCTAATGTACATCCTGAAAATTGGGTAAATCCCCAACCTGCGGAATGTTATGATTTAGTAGTAATTGGTGCGGGTACTGCGGGTTTGGTTGTTGCTGCGGGTGCTGCGGGTTTAGGTTTGGGTTTAAAAGTAGCATTAATTGAAAAACATCTCATGGGTGGAGATTGTTTAAATGTTGGTTGTGTACCATCTAAAGCTTTAATTCGTTCTTCCCGTGTAGTTGGTGAAATTGGCAAAGCTAAAAATTTAGGTGTGAATATTTCCCAAAATTATGATGTTGATTTTGCCACAGTTATGGCTAGATTACGTAAAATTAGAGCAGGTATTAGTCATCATGATTCAGCAGCAAGATTCAAAAATTTAGGAGTAGATGTTTTTTTAGGAAGTGGTAAATTTGCTAGTAATAATACTATAGCAGTTGATGGACAAATTCTGAAGTTTAAAAAAGCGGTAATTGCCACAGGAGCAAGAGCAGTTAAACCAGAAATTAGAGGTATTGAAGAGGCAGGATTTTTAACTAATGAAAATGTATTTTCTCTCATTCAAAAACCAGATAAATTAGCGGTAATTGGTGGCGGTCCTATTGGTTGTGAATTGGCGCAAGCTTTTCGGCGTTTGGGTTGTGAAGTGACGTTATTTCATAAAGGTTCGCATATTTTAAATAAAGAAGATCGGGAAGCAGCGGAAATTTTACAAAAAGTTTTTAGTGATGAAGGAATTAGATTAGTTTTAAATTGTCAGTTAGAAGAAGTGGTGACAGTAACGGAAGGCAAACGGCTGTATTTTTCAGCTAATGGAAATCGAGATTCTGTAACTGTTAATGAAATTTTAGTAGGTGCAGGAAGAGCGCCAAATGTGGAAGGTTTGAATTTAGAAGCGGTGGGTGTAGAGTATGACAAAAAGCATGGTGTCAAGGTAAATGATTATCTACAAACTACCAACCCTAATATTTATGCAGCAGGTGATATATGTATGAATTGGAAATTTACTCATGCGGCGGATGCTGCTGCTAGAATAGTTATTAAAAATACGCTGTTTTCGCCTTTTGGTTTAGGACGTTCTCAACTCAGTAAATTAGTAATACCTTGGGTGACATATACCGATCCAGAAATTGCCCATGTGGGAATGTATGCAGAAGCAGCGGAAAAAATGGGTTTAGAAGTGGCGACAATTAAAATTGATTTTAATCATGTAGATCGAGCAATAACTGATAGTGAAGAATTGGGATTTTTAAAGATTTACCACAAAAAAGGAACTGATGAAATTATCGGTGCAACCATTGTTGCGAGTCATGCAGGAGAAATGATTTCAGAACTTACTACCGCTATTGTTCATAAAATTGGTTTAAGTAAATTAAGCAATGTAATTCATCCTTACCCCACTCAAGCGGAAGCAATTAAAAAAGCAGCAGACGCTTATCGTCGTACACTACTAACACCCAGAACTAAAAGACTTTTGAAATTTTTAACTAAGTTTTCTTGATAGGTAGAAATTTAATCAGGAGCGTCTATTTTTTTCCTGTTATTAAAATTATTCTCACTTCTGACTCCTGCAAGGGCGAAGCATTCGGGCAACAAATTATCAATTTTCTGACCAGGCTATTTTCCGAATGCCTGTCTGCCGACAGGCAGGCTTCGCCCCTACGACTTCTAACTTTTTTAAAGTTCTGATTCTGTTTCAGGAGCAATAATTTCACCAGTACCCATTCTTAAAATCATATCCTGGTCAGTAATCAGTTCATTCAATTCTTTAACTTTTAAATTCATCAGTTCACAAGCTATGCGTAATTCTTCAGCAAATGTTTTAATATCATCAGCATATCCACATTGATAAGCAGCAATTTTAATGCCTTGTTTAGCATTTGCTCTAGCACAATCTACTAATTCTGTACCATGTAATTGTGTTGGCGATACCATAGATTTAGTTATTATTATACAATCTTATCTAGATAGATTATCAATCATGACAGCTTAAATCATCCCTCTAATGGCAGAATAGGGAGAATATAAAGAATATAAAGAATATAGATCCCCGACTTCTTGGAGAAGTTGGGGATCTAGGGATGAGTGATTCAACAATGGACAATTAACAATTACCTCTCCTTCCTTACCTGGAAATGAAAAAAGAGATAATTTTAAAACCGGCAATGAAAAAATTGTCAATTATCAATTATCAATTGTTAATTATCAATTACTAAAAATAAACCTTGGATGGAAATTATCGATCCAAGGTTTACTTTTTGCTTACGCTCCCACTAGTCTTTGGCAATTTCAGACTTTTATACCCCGGATATTTGCAAACTAATATTTGCAAAATGCGCTCATTTATGGCAAATGGGCGCGGATTTTTAAGCTTCCTCCTCACATCTCACACGCTCTTAATCCAACCACTGAAAACAAGTACACAACTCTCTGTTGATGCAGGATTTATCCTTGACATCTGCTCTTAATTTAACTATTATCTCCTGGTTGTTTATCGTTCCCAAGAAATAAAGAAAATGTTAATTTTATCAACCCTAAGATGTAGTTATCATTAATTGTCAATTATGGATTTTGCCTGATGATGAATATGGGTGATTTCACAGATTTGATACCTTATCAGTAGATTTAAAAACTCATTGGTGACAATATTTAAACTGAAGATAACTCAAATAACCATTTCAAATTATTTACTCAATTAACAAAAAGATACATACACAAGCATCATCTCATGTCTTCCTTGGGATATACCTGAGATAGAAAGACTGAAGAGAGATATATTTTGGTACGAATGTGGGGTATGGGTTATGGTAAAAATGAATATTTCCGAGCTAGAGCAGATTGATAAGTTTCGTAACTTACAATTAACTTTGCGCGATCGCTGGAAAACTAGCGAATTATTTGACAACAGTGAAGCGGATATTTTAATTGTTCCTTCTTTAAGTATCGATCAACGGGAACTGCAAAAAATAGCAGGGTGCGAACATTATGAAGAAAGATTGCTATTTTCTTTAATCCGGTTGCGAAATCCCCGCAATAGGTTAATTTATGTAACATCAATGCCACTACACCCTAGCATTATTGACTACTATTTACAACTACTACCAGGAATACCATTTTCCCATGCTCGTCATCGTTTATTACTACTTTCTACTTATGATTCTTCCCTAAAACCGCTCAGTCAAAAAATCTTAGAACGGCCGCGTTTGATAGAAAGAATTCGTCAAGCTTTGCGGTTAGATAAAGCTTTTATGACTTGTTACAATTCCACATTTTGGGAAGCAGAATTATCACTAAAATTGAATGTTCCTTTGTATGCTGCTGCACCAGATTTACAAATTTGGGGGACAAAAAGCGGGAGTAGAGAAATTTTTCATCAAAGCAATGTACCCCATCCAGATGGTAGTAAATTAGTTTGGAAATATCAAGATTTAGCAACAGCAGCAGCTAATTTATGGGAAAGTCAACCAACATTAAAACGGATGGTTGTGAAACTAAATGAAGGTATTTCTGGAGAAGGAAACGCGCTTTTGGATTTGCGTCCATTGCTAGATGTTGCACCAGGGACAAGTTCCCACAGTGAAAGAGTAGAAAAAATCAGTAATAACTTTACAAATTTGCGCTTTCAAGCTACACAAGAAACTTGGGGTAATTTTTCTCAAAGAATCCCAGAATTAGGCGCAATAGTCGAAGCATTTGTAGAAGGTGAAATCAAATTTTCTCCTAGTGTTCAAGGACGAATCACACCTGATGGAAAAGTAGAAATACTCTCCACCCATGATCAAATTCTCGGCGGACCAGACGGACAAATTTATCTTGGTTGTCGTTTTCCTGCGGATGAAAAGTATCGAGTACAATTACAGACTTTAGGTTTACAAGTAGGTAAAAAACTAGCAGAAAAAGGAGCATTAGAAAGATTTGGTGTTGATTTTGTCGTAGTTGATCAAGGTAATGGTAAATGGGATATTCAAGCAATAGAAATTAACCTCCGCAAAGGTGGAACTACTCACCCTTTTATGACTTTGAAATTATTAACTAACGGACGCTATGACTTGTCCACAGGTTTATTTTATAGTCAACAAGGAAAAGCTAAATATTACGTCGCTACAGACAACTTACAAAAAGATCAATATCGGGGATTATTACCTAATGATTTAATGGATATTATTGCCCATCATAGATTACATTTTGATACGGGTACTGAAACAGGAACAGTATTTCATCTCATGGGTTGTCTGTCTCAATTTGGCAAATTAGGATTAACAAGTATTGGAGATTCTCCCCAACAAGCAGAAGAAATTTATAACAAAGTTGTCAAAGTTCTGGATCAAGAAACCAGTGACGAACATAATAGTTATAACCTATTTTCCGATTATGCTTTTCCCATTGCTGGGGATACTTTTAGTTATTAATTTAGGAGTCAGGAGTCAGGAGTCAGGAGTCAGGAGTCAGGAGTCAGGAGTCAGGAGTCAGGAGTCAGGATAAAAATATCTATTCCCTATTCCTTATTCCTTATTCCCCATTCCCTATTCCCTATCTTAAAATTTAGCGCGTAACTTACCTGAAAAACCGAGCCAAAATTACACCTAACTGCACACTAAAAACTCCCAAAATCGCACTACCAAACCAATAACCAGCAGTAGTTAATAAATTACCACCACGCATTAAAACCAGAGATTCTAAACCATAAGTAGAAAAAGTTGTGTAAGCACCTAAAAAACCAGTAGCTATCATTAAACGTAATTCTGGGGAAATTATCGCTACCTTTTCTACTGCCAAAGTTGTAAAAAATCCCATTCCTAAACAACCGCTAACATTAATAAAAAACGTACCATAGGGAAAACTTGTACCAAATCTGGATGCAAACCATAATGTTAAATAATATCGACTTAAAGCACCAGCGATCGCCCCTAAACTCACAGCTAACGCTTGACGCAAATTAGGATCTTGTAACATAGCATTTACAGCGTGAAACCCGTACTGGTGGGAGAGGTTTTCATCACTGTACACCATAGTTGAACTCGATACAATCAGAATATAGCTAAACCAAAGCTATTATCTAGTACAAATTAAACAAAATCATGCAGATTAACAGGAGAAAACTACTATGGGAAATCAATTCAAAACTGCTGCTTTATTAGCCGCCCTTAGTGGCTTATTAATAGCCATTAGTTATTGGGTAATTGGTGGTACTAGCGGTTTAATGATCGGCATCGGTTTAGCAGCAGTTACCAACTTATTTTCTTGGTATCAATCTGATAAAATTGCCTTAGCAGTTTATAACGCCCAACCTGTCAGCGAAGCCCAAGCACCGGGACTTTATCGCATGGTGGAAAGACTATCAAACCGTGCTAATATTCCCATGCCTGGAGTGTACATTGTTCCTGGACAAACTGCCAATGCTTTCGCTACCGGCAGAGATCCAGAACACGCTGCTGTTGCCGTTACCGAAGGTATTTTAAACATCTTACCAGAGGAAGAATTAGAAGGCGTAATTGCCCACGAACTCACCCACATTATTAATCGTGATACCCTCACCCAAGCCGTTGCTGCTACTGTCGCAGGTGCGATATCTTTCCTCGCCCAAATGTTAAGTTATAGCCTTTGGTTTGGTGGTGGTTCTAGAGATAATAATAGGGGTGGTAATCCTCTAGGAGTGCTATTAACAGTCATGCTTGCACCTATAGCAGCCACAATTATTCAATTAGCAATTTCCCGCACTAGAGAATTTTCTGCTGATGCTGGTGCTGCTAAATTAACAGGTAATCCCCGCGCTTTAGCTAAGGCTTTACAAAGACTAGAAGCAACCGCTAGACAAATGCCTTTAAATGCTAATCCAGCCTTTGAACCATTATTAATTATTCATCCTATTTCTGGGCAATTTTTAGGTAATTTGTTTTCTAGTCATCCTGCTACAGAAGCCCGTGTAGAAGCACTGCTGAAAATAGAAAGAGAGTTGGCAGGTAGTTATTAGATTATATCCCCGACTTCTTGAAGAAGTCGGGGATGTGAGATTTTAATTATTAATTCTATTTTTGGTTGAATTTTATTCAATTTTGATTTTTTTACACTACAAGTCAATATTTTTCAACTAAATTAAAACAAGAGTTCACTTTCCCCAGATGATTATGAACAATCAATTGTATGAACAAGATTTTAATCTTTGGCGAGAAACCATCATTCAACAAATTAAAAAACACAATTTTAATGATATTGATTGGGAACATTTGCTTGTAGAATTAGAAGATATGGGTAAATCAGAAAAACGGTCATTTTTGAGTAATTTAACAATTTTAATTGCTCACTTACTCAAATTAACTGTTCAAGCTGATGCTCCTGAAATAATGAAAGTAAGTTGGTACAGTTCTGTTACGGAACATCGGTTTCGAGTCACAAAAGTTTTAGCAGAAAATCCTTCTTTTAAAAATTATCTGGATGAAGTTATTTTTATAGCTTATGCCGATGCTCGCAAACTGGCAATTAAAGAAAGCAAAAATGCTAAATTAGGAGTGAGAAAACCCGATGAATCAGAATATCCTCTTGATCTTCCTTTTACGTTAGAACAGTTATTAAATGAAGATTTTTATGGGGATATAGCAAGTGACATATAAAAGTCTGTAACTTGGTTGTAAAATGCGTAATCCTTTGATTCAAAAAATAGGGGTTTAGCAATGCTAAACCCCTACCAAAATCAACTTTTTTTATTCCTACTTTCTAACTTATTGCACTAATAATTATTGGCATAACTAGCCACTTTCCTCTCAACTAACACAAGATTATCTACAGCATATTTCACAACCAATGACTCTTGTGTTGCATGACAAGAACTTTTTAAAACTCGCGTTTTCACCGCATCTTTCACCAGTTTAGCCTGGTAAGTATAAAGATAACCAGCAGGATTTTCATAAGTTAGCTCTGCTAACATTGTATTATTATCCATACTTTGCTCTAAAATTTTACCTGCTACTTTATTATTAAACCAATTCCATCCTTGACTAAAAATCATTTCTCTTTCTAAAACCTGTAATACATAGGGCAAAATTCCCCAACCCCGATAAACTTTATGCAAAATTTGAATATCACCAGTCCGAGTTAAAATTGATCTGAAAGATTCTTGATTCAGTACACCATAATATCTTGCTTCTGGTAAATCTATAGCTGTCGGTGCAAAACGATGTCCGCCAAAATGGCTGGATCTCCAAATTCTCACATGATCAAATTGCAATTCAGAAATAGTATTTTTAGCATGAAAATAAAAAGGGTTGCCATATCTGGCACAACATTGATCATGGCTACCATGTGTACAAATTAAAATATCTCTGGTAACGCTATTTTCTACTTGAAAATCAGGATTTCCACCGGATAACCATTTCCGTACAACTCCCGCTACTTGTTCAATATTTGGTAATTTAAATTCTTGTTTGCGGTAGCCATGACTTAAACCTTCTTGTTTTTGATAAATTAATAATGTAGTTTCTTTTACTCTATGAGAGTCATCATTAGCAATTAACAAAAACCGAATTGGTAATTTACTACGCTGCACTTCTGCAACTAAAATCCGCAAATTATCAGGAACCCATTTAGATTGAAATGCTTCTGACATCCAAGGAGTAGGACATTCTACTAAAATATAAGTTTGGTAGTTGGTTGCACTACCAATTATTTCTTCTCCTATTTGTCTTGAGTAGTCTGAGCAAAAAAACTTATTCATATCATTTTTTCCCAAGAATTTGTTGTATGGACAAAGATAAATAAACAGTAAAATTGTGTCTCTAGCTACTACTTTCAGTGTTTTTTGATGTTCATAGATTTAGCAATTTAAGACATCTTGCCACTTTATAAGCTTCTGGTTTTTTCCAGTTTTTCCGGTTAATAAATCCTTTCTTTACAAAACTAAGCATCTATTGATTTAAATTGATTTAATCGGAATTAAATAGCTTAAATCTTAATGTGCTTTATTTTCATCAGTAGCTGAGTTATGTATATCTATGTTTATATATAAAATTTTACTTTCAAGAAGTCGAATTGTATCAGTTAGTGTCTTCATAATGATAAATATTCTCAACTAACAACAAAAAAATATAACCGAGCAAGCCTATGGCAATGGGCATGGTAAAAATGCGCCTGTCATCACCCCAAAGGTAGAATTTTAGCAAGTTATGGCAGTTTTCATCTGTTGTTTCTCCCGTGGTGCTGTACTTGCTGTTCATCAAACACAAAGATGCTGAAAGTCTTATGATGCTTGATTTTTGAATTTATGTATCAACTGTAACAGAATTTAAATGAAAAAGCAAGTAATTGCTCAAATCTTTATTTTTTGCTAATTTTTCTCATTATATCTAGCTTACATCCAGCGAATCATGATTTAATATAATAATCATTAAATTTTTCATTAGATTTTTCAATCACATAAATAACCAAGAGGTTATATTACAAAATATTGCTGTTTATTTAAGAACTTGTATTTTTAAACAAAATGTAAAAAATGATCTTCACATTTAGAACTATAGCCAATCATAAAAAAATAGATATTTCTATACAAAATCCAAAATCTAAAATCTAAAATCCAAATTTATTGGAAAGGGTCACACTATACACGACTGCAAAATTTTATTAACGAGATAATGGGGAATAGTCATAGTTAATCGGTAATGAGTCAAACTGTTTTTCTATCACCAATTACCAATTACCAATTACCACTTATCAATTATCAATTATGGCATTAATATTAGCTCTTGATTTTGGTGGAACTAAACTAGCAGCAGCGACAGTAGAAGCAGGTTCTAGAGAATGGTTGCGTCATGAAAATAGACTCTCACCTGCAAATGCGGATGCTTTAAGTGATATAGAAATTATGCGATCGCTCATTGATTCCGTATTAGATCAACGCAAACCCGATGCCATTGGTGTTAGCTTTGGTGGACCAGTAGACGCAGACACAGGAATGGTGAGACTTTCCCATCATGTCCCTGGTTGGGAAAACATTCCCCTCAAACTCTTGCTAGAAGAAGAATATCATGCCCCAGTCAGCATAGATAATGATGCTAACGTAGCTGCTATTGGTGAACATCGGTTTGGTGCAGGACAGGGATACGACAGCTTATTTTATATAACTATCAGTACAGGAGTAGGCGGAGGTTGGATACTCAACAATAAACTCTGGCAAGGTGCGGGAGGAATGGCCGGAGAAATTGGCCATATAGTAGTAGATCCCACAGGTCCAGTATGCTTATGTGGAAAACGCGGATGTGTAGAACGTTTTGCATCTGGTCCTTATATTGCCCAAAATGCCAAAGAACTCTTGGAAAAACAACCGCCTAATTCTGGGGGAGGTACAAAAGGTGACATACTGAGGCAGTTAGTAGGTAATGATTTAAACTTAATCACCGGGCAAATAGTCAGTGTAGCCGCATCAAATGGAGATGAACTAGCAAAAGCGATATTATACAAAGCTGCTTGGGCGCTAGGTGTAGGTATTGGTAATGTTGCTAACTTAATGAACCCGCAAAGATTTGTATTAGGTGGTGGAGTGACAAAAGCTGGGGATAGTTTTTGGGCAACTGTACGCAAAATAGCCCAGGAAACCGCCTTACCAGAAGTGAATTTTGAAGTAGTGCGGGCGGTTTTGGGAGATGATGCGCCATTGTGGGGGGCGGTAGCTTTAGGTTTGGATGTAATGAGGTAATTATTTTGTGAAGTAATTATTTTCAGATTATCCAATGCGATCGCCTATTATTTACCTGTTATTTAAATTTGAAATTTTGAATTATTTACGCCAAAATTCACAATTTCAAATCTAAAATTCAGTCAGATAAATCACACGCTATACTAAAATTTAATCCCTTATTTATGTTTCCTATGGTTGTAAGTGCTTCCACCACCAATATCACCTGGGAACTCCTACCCGAAGACTTCATTTTAGACGATGAACCTGTGGATAATGTCAACCAACCGAGTCTAGCAGCAGCATTAACGGAAAGTTTAGAACTCGCTGGTAAACTGCCAGACACAGCTTTAGCTACCACTAATTATGGCATCTGTGCCACCGTAAATGGCAAATTTGTCATCAAAGCCCCTGACTGGGCTTACGTGCCGCAAATTAACGTACCTAGAGAGCAAATTCAACGCAGCTACACCCCCCATAAACAGGGGCAAATTCCTGTAGTGGTAATGGAATTTCTTTCCGATACAGAAGGAAGTGAATATTCCAGTAAACGCACCTATCCCCCAGGAAAATGGTTTTTTTATGAACAAGTTTTACAAGTTCCTAACTACATCATTTTTCAACCAGAAACCGGAGAATTAGAAGTACATAATTTGCAGGAAACTGGATCTTATAAATTACGTTCCCCTGATGATAATAACCGTTATTGGTTAGCAGAAATGGAACTATTTATAGGTGTTTGGCAAGGAAAGCGTGAAAACCGTCAAGGTTACTGGTTACGCTGGTGGGATCAAGATGGTAATTTGTTACTTTGGGGTTCTGAGTTAGTACAACAAGAACGACTTGCTAAAGAACAAGAACGACTTGCTAAAGAAGCCGCCTTAAAACGCCTTGAAGAATTAGAAAAACGTCTGCGAGATGCTGGCATTTCTGATTAAATTTGTTTTAAATGTGTTCACATTGTTCACATAAATTAACCATAAATTCAAAAATCTTAAATCCCCGACTACTGCCAAAAGTAGGGGATTTTTTATTTTTTAATCAGTAATTAAGTAAGCATTCAGCTATCAGCCTTTAGCAGTCAGCTTTTTCCAGGGTACTCCCAAAACCACTATTTGATAATCTACTGATTTATCAAACATTTCAACCTATACTTTCTGCCTGCTGCCTCCTGTAAGGGCGTTCGCGAAGCGTGCTGGAAGCATCAGCATTCGGGCGAACAATTATCAATTTTTATCACAATTTTCTTGTAAGGGCGAAGCATTCGGACGAACAATTATCAATTTTTATCACAATTTTCTTGTAAGGGCGAAGCATTCGGACGAACAATTATCAATTTTTATCACAATTTTCTTGCAAGGGCGAAGCATTCGGACGAACAATTATCAATTTTTATCACAGGTTATTTTCCGAATGCTTCGCCCCTACGACTCCTGAATTTTTACGTAATTAACATCTTTCTCAATCTTACAGCTACTTTAGATACAGAAGATCATCTAATGAGAGATTATGCTACTTTGTGGTTAGGAAAAAAACCATGCTCCTCATTATTTAAGTTTTTCTGACATCGTTGATTTCTTAATAATTATTTAGTTGTAAAAGTAGACAATGATTTTCAAAATTGAATCAGAATTTTAACTTTTAGATTTAACAGAAGTTGGTAGGTGCAGATATACCAACTAACTTTAGAAATCAAAGTTATTGCGTAAATCCTGAAATCCTCATTTTTACAACTTCAACAGGATCACCATGACTATTCCTCTACTAAAATACGCTCCATCCAGCCAAAACCAAAGAGTTAAAAGTTTTGAAATTCCTGGAGAAGAATATCCAAGAATTTACACTACAGAAGGAACACCAGACACAGCAGAAATTGATCAGTTAATTTGGGCTGCTTATCGTCAAATATTCAACGAACAACAAATTCTAGTTAGCAACCGTCAATTAGCCCTAGAATCCCAATTAAAACACAAAAGTATTACTGTTAGGGATTTTATTCGGGGATTGTTATTATCTGAAACATTCCGCTTACGTAACTACAACGCGAATAACAATTATAGATTCGTGGAAATGAGTATACAACGAGTTTTGGGCAGGAATGTTTACAGTAAACAAGAAACAATGGCCTGGTCTATTGTGATTGGGACTAAGGGTTTACAAGGATTCATTGATGCACTGCTAAATAGTGAGGAGTATCAAACCAATTTTGGTGATAATACTGTTCCCTATCAACGTCGAAGAATTATTGCACAACATAGTAGAGGAGAGTTACCTTTTAGCCAATTTCCTCGTTATGATCAATACCATCGTCAACAACTAGAGAACTTTGGATATTTCCAAGCTAAAGCACCTGTAGGACATTGGTGGAAGCAGCACAAACCTCCTTACAATCCAGTTTCTTTATTGATGTCATCACCTCTTTTTTTCATAGAACATCTCGTCTTTTTTGCATTCATAGTTTATGTAATTCTCTCCTATTATGGTGTAGTTAGCTTGTAATATTACCATGCAATTGGTAATTGGTAATTGGTAATTGGTAATTGGTAATTGGTAATTGGTAATTGGTAATTGGTA